>NZ_JBFTMA010000545.1:0-3068 GCF_056396725.1 Bacillus sp. 05T31 | reverse complement strand
GTACCAATTACATCTGGAAAGATTACAAGTGAAAACGTAATAAAATTAATTACCTCTCCTATCGGATTAGGATCCATTCTAGCGGGTTTTACTGTGTCATACATAGGAGGAAAAGGTGTAGGAGTTCTACCTATGAATCCTACGATATTGTTAGGTGTCTTAATAGGTACTCTTATTGCCGTATTATTTACAAAAGGGTTACCAGCCGGATTAATTATTGCGGCTGGAATCATAGCTATCATTTCTATGAAATGAAAGGAATATTCTAAATGAAGATGAAATGGACACATATTAGTTTAGTAGGGATTTTTTTGATAATACTTATGTCTAGTTGTTCTAATATCAAAGAAACTTCTCAAAATGATCAAACTTCTAAAGTGGTAAAACAAGAATTAGAAATTCAGCAAGGAGARGAAAATTTATTTTTACTTCATAAAAACTTAAATAATAAAAAACAGTATACATCTGATGAAATCATCTTATTTTTAGAACCATTTAGTGTACCTACAGCTCAAGCATTTGATGTACCAAAATTTTCATGGATGGATGAGTATGCCAGAAAAGGGTATGATACTTGGGCTATGGATTTCAGAGGGTTTGGTCGTTCTTCTCGCCCTAAAGAAATGTCAGATCCTCCTGCCCAAAACCGTCCGGTTATTCATTTGAATGATGCAACTAAGGATCTGGAAACAATTGTAAATTGGATTAAAAAGAAGAGAAACGTAAAAAAAAATTCATATTGTTGGATGGTCATATGGAGGTGTTGTGGCTGGAAATTATGCAATATCCCATTCTCAAGATATTAATAAACTTATTTTATATGGATATATGCATGGGTTCACACTTCCTATGATGACACAGCCTTTCGAAAACCCACTACAACCTAATCAGTTTAATCCTGAAGCACCAGCTTATCAAATGGTGGACTTTGATAAAGGAATGCATCATTGGCATATGATGATGGGAAATAAAAAAATTGTTACAAACGAAGCAATGGATGCCGTAAAACAAGTTTTTATTGATTCAGATCCTATGAGTAAGAAAAATAATCAAACGATTCGTCGACCAGTCGGTCCACTTGAAGATTTATTTTATATTTGGAAAAATCAGCCYCTATATGATGTATCTAAGATTACCRCTCCATTACTTGTCATTTACGGGGAAGATGACATATTTGCAAACCGAAATATGATGTCAAAATTAACAAGTGCAAAACAAAAAAAAGAAGTAGTAATCCCCGATGCAACACACTGGGCTGTTTATGAAAAGAATCGTAATACCCTATTCGAACAAACATTAAACTTTATAGAAGCGAAAGAAGGCAAACAGGAATGAAAAAGGGTTTAACAATATTAGATGCTACCTTACGTGAAGGAGAACAACAATGTGGTATTCGTTTCTCCAAGGAAGACAAAATTACATTACTTCACATGTTAGAGGATTTTGGAGTAAGTCTTATTGAAGTTGGACACCCTGGCATCTCTGAAGAAGAAGAAGAGATTTGCCGAGAAGTTGCAGCATCTGCAAAGCACGCCGAAATACTTATGCATGCTCGGGCGAAAAAAGAAGAAGTTCATGCGGCTTMTCGTGCTGGTGCCGATTGGATAGGAATCTGGGCGTCTATTAATCCTATTTCTTTACAAACAAAGTATACCAATCGATCAAAAGATTATGTTATTAATCAGGTGAAACATGCTATTGAAGAAGCAAAATCTTTAGGAATGAAAATCCGTTTTACTATTGAAGATGCTTCACGAACGGAATGGGAAGATATCGCCTACATTGGACAGATTGCACATATAGCTGGAGTAGATCGAATCAGTTTAGCAGACACTGTAGGAATTTGGGAGCCAGGTCAGTGTGCGACAATCGTGAAGAAATCTGTTGAGACATTCCCTTGTGAGATTGAAGTTCATCTTCATAATGATTTAGGATTAGCCATGGCAAATGCTCTTGCTGCGATCGATTCGGGGGCATCTGTCATTGATGCTACATTGTGCGGAATAGGTGAACGTGCTGGGATTGTTGATTTGCTAAATTTATCAGTATTTTTATCTCAAAAGCGTAATCTACATTGCTTTAAACTACAGATGATTCCTGAATTAACGCAATCTCTCCAATTAGCTACTGGTTGTCAAGTAGATCATTGGAGACCGATTATTGGAAAGAATATATTTACTCATACTGCATCCTATCATATAAAAGCTGTTCAGCAGAATTACTCAGCATACGAGGGTATTCAACCTGAAATGTTAGGAAGAGTAAGGAACATACAACAAAAACGTATAGAAAGAAAAGGGCCTCGGCTTTCAAAGTGTCTCCGAGTTAGTAAACCATTTGTAAAAGGAGCATCTGAGCTTTTATATCATCGTGATGGTCCAGGAGAGCGTTGGGTACAGATGGATTATAGAACTGATGAACGTGCTTCATTTTATGTAATACAGCGTGTATTTTACGACGCCCATRTGGATGAGAACTTAGAAGGACATGTAGATACTCAYGCACATCATTGYGATAGTGCCTTTATTTTTTGGGGGAATAGAATAGATGGTACTGGTCTCATGTGTGAAGTAGAAATTGAAGGAGAATTGCAAATAATTGAAAGTCCAGCATCTGTTTTTATTCCATCAGGGTTAAAACATAGGTACAAATACCTTTCGGGTACAGGAACATATACAAACATCGTACTAGCACCTAATTATAATTCTAGTTTGTTAGAGGAAAGCTCATCAAAAGTATTTGTATATTAGTAAAATATAAAAAAGTTTTTATTTCTGTTATGATGATGTTTTAGTAAACCATCTGACTGATAAGAGTATAAGCAGCCTCAATGTTCTTTATGTGAAAAAATAAAAAACAGATAGAATGCAATATGTTCTTTGAATTCTATCTGTTTTTTGAATGGCCCCAAAAAGAAAGAATCGTTGCCGTGCCCCTTCTTCAGAAGAAGCGCCACATATTATTGATGGCCTACTATATCATGAAACAGATTTGGAAATTGAAGAACATTATCCGGATGCAGCAGGCTTTGTAGATCATGTCTTTGCCATGTGTCATATGCTAGGATT
>NZ_JBFTMA010000544.1:0-3072 GCF_056396725.1 Bacillus sp. 05T31 | reverse complement strand
ATTCCCTCTAACTGCAACAAAATCACTTGTGACAAGACTTCCTGCCGTTTCAGGTTTGAAAGCCATTAATTTTTTTACATTATGTTTTGTAATTTTATTTAAATACGCCATTAATTTAGCTTGTTTTTCCGGATGAACCGCTAGAAGTAGATCTACTGTTTCATCAATCGGTTGTAAATCTAGTAACTTTTTAGCTTTGTTTTCAGATAAGTGAATTAAGATATTATATTTTTCTTCTGTACTCAAATGTTGAAGAATTTTTGAGCTTTTTAATACAGGAATCTTATCTAGTAATATGACTTGATCTTCAATTGAAAACCGTTTTACTTCTTGTGCAACATCATACGACGGATGACGTAAAACTTTCTCTGCATCCAAATTATTTTGGGTTACAAGTAATTCATTTAATAATTTCTTCATGTTAACTCCTCCTTATATTGCTAAGGGAGACTCTAGAGTTTCATGAGTGGTTTTGTGTTATTTTATCTGTCTAAAATTTTTATTAGAGCATTAATAGTTACATTGCAATCAATTTATTATTTAGAACTACCTCCTTTTTGAATATAGACAAGATAAAAATAAATAACATTAAACAAAAAAACCTTTACTCAAAAAGGAGTAAAGGTTTTTTACAATACAAATAAATGATTATTAAGACAGCTCTGCAAAAATCCCAGAGGTGCCTTTCTATCAAATCGTATACCACTCCCTCGTTGAGTTTTAGCACTGTATAGCATAGGTTTTTATAACCAGCTACATTAAAAAGGGCCTTAATCCGACCGTTCCTGTTGACCCATTGGCGTCTCTCGACATTTTTGGGCAGCAGCGTTTCTCTATACAGGAGCCTCACCTAACAAAGATTATTGAATTACTTCAAAATTTAAACCAGAATTTAATATTTGTCAACTAACTTTCGATTCGATTCATAATAAATTCTTTTTTAGAGAAATGTAATTCGATTCTATTGTAAATTTGAAATTCAACTTAAAAGATATAAAATTTATATACAATTAGTTCGAAGAAACGTTATAAAATATATGAAATTTCGTATAGGAAACTTATTGTTTATGATYWATTTGTAACTTTATAGCAGGAGTTGAATTATTRGTCATACCGTACTTCAAAAGAACATTCTTCAAAAATCTTATTTTATGATTAAAATCTTCTTTACTGTTTATCAAATTTATATGGTTAAACTACTTAATCAAATTATACACTACAGGCCGAAAATAAGTATCTATACGAGATGATTAAATACATTTTCTTGCATTATTTCTCAAAATTCATAAAACAATAAAGAATATAAAATTAGCAATATGCTTACTTGACAAGCAAAAAAAAAGTATTTATGCTGGCTACACGAAACAAATACATAAAATTTATATTGCTAAACCTGTTAGGTGAGGCTCCTATACAAACACAGGCTATTGCCCAAAAATGTCGAAAGACGCCAATGGGTAGAACAGGAATTGTCGGATTAAGGCTCTTCTTAAGATAGCTAAGTAATCAATTTCCATTACTTTACGTTGTATAGTGCCAAAGCTCTACTAGGGGGAGGAAAGCTTTATTTAGTCATGCCAATTTAAATCCCCCCTAGTATGTAACTAGGGGGGATTTTTGCGTAAGAAAACAGGGTGTAAGCTATAGAATCTTTCAAAACAAAAATACTATTTAGTAGTTGATGAGAACAAGATTCTACTCATTAGCAAATGTAATATTAAGTGTTAATGTAAATCAGGAGGATATTAAAATGAAAAAAATATTAAAACTCGATTATCTATTGCTCCTCCCTCTATTCATAACATGTACTTTAGGTATTATCATGATGTATAGCGCGAGCTCCATTGTTGCTGTTCAACATTACGGTTATAACAGTAGGCATTTTGTTGATTCTCAATTAACAAAGCTATTTTTAGGAACAATWGGGTTAATAGTTTGTGCTATTCTCCCWTATGAAATATGGAAAAAACGAATAGTCTCTATCTGTATTATGGTTGGGGGAATTTTTTTATTAATTATGGTTTTGTGGAAAGGAAAAGTAGTAAATAATGCTCAATCATGGATCTTTGGAATACAGCCAGCTGAATTTCTTAAATTAGGAACAATACTTGTAACAGCCCGTTTTTTTGCATTACGACAAGAACAAGCTAAAAATATTTGGAGTGGTAGCGGAAAACTTTTATTTTTTTTAGCTGCAATTTTTTTCCTAATCTATAAACAGYCAAACTTAGGATCTGCACTTTTAATATTAGGTATAGGTTTTAGCATATTTCTTTGCTCTGGAATAAATGTAAATCTATTAATTAAAAGAATTATAATTGGTTCTATTTTTTGGTTACCTTTTTTATACTTTTTAATTCAATTTAGCTTGTCAGAAGTTCAAAAGACACGTATTACTACAATTCTGAATCCCTTTGTTGATGCGCAAGGAAAAGGATATCAACTTGTAAATTCTTTTATTGCCATTGGCTCTGGAGGAATTACTGGACGTGGATTCGGAAATAGCATTCAAAAAACCGGCTATCTTCCAGAACCACATACTGATTTTATAATGGCAATAGTTTCTGAAGAACTAGGGTTTATTGGTGTATTTATTGTATTGGCAGGGGTTTTGACTATCGTTCTTCGTTCCTTAAAAATTGCACAACTATGTGTAGATCCATTCGGAAGTTTTATAGCAATTGGTATAGGATGTATGATTGGTATGCAATCCATTGTAAATTTAGGTGGTATTACGGGACTATTTCCTCTTACTGGTACCCCATTTCCATTTGTTAGTTTTGGTGGAAGTTCTTTAATGGTCAATTTAATAGCAATAGGAATATTGCTTAATATTTCAATTTTTAATAAAATTAAGTTTAATAATTATAATATATAATTAATGTATAATTCTATTTTTTGGAGATTATATAATTTAACCTCATTGAGCAATCTATGTTCAAATAATTTCTAATCAGGTTTTTAACTGTATGAATATTAATTTTAATACCAAAAAAGGCAGAAGCTTTTGGTGAAAACTTATTAAATAATTATTTAATCGATGTATGTGTCTTTTCAATATATGTATTATTC
>NZ_JBFTMA010000543.1:0-3077 GCF_056396725.1 Bacillus sp. 05T31 | reverse complement strand
ATATAGAACTATACGATACAACAACAGATTTAGAAAGAATTATCGTATTAGAAGAACCTCATTTTTATCGCGGGGATGTATCTGAATATATGATTCGTTCTACACAGAGTCGTGTGAAATATAAAAAAGAAGAGTTTAAACCGCATAATACGCGCGAAATTAAGCGCGGTGATCTTTTAATTGATAATGAGCAATATGGCCAATATAAAGGTGAATTGCAAATTGCTTTAAAAGATATGGTAAATACAGGAAAAACAAATGTGGTTGGCCGAATTATAGAGGAAGAAATCTTCTTATTAGATTATTTACAAGCTTGGGATAAGTTTGGATTTACGCTAAAGAAATAATGAACGCGGGATAAAAGGGAAAAAACTACTGATTTCAGTGGCTTTTTCCCTTTTATATAAAGAGCGAGAGGAAGAGCTATGACAAAAGTGCATCAGCGATTAATTTCCATTTTAGAGGAGTTTTTAGAAGAGAAATCGATGCTAAATCGAGCTTTTTTAGCGAGSCGTTTACACGTATCAACGAAGACGATTCAAAAGGATATAAAATTATTAAATGATATATTGGAAGAACRCGGAGCGAAAATTGAATCACAAAGAGGGAATGGGTACGAACTAGAAATTATACAAACTAAGAAGTTTGAAGATTTTTGCGTAAATGTATTTCAAAAGCAGACAGAAAAGATTCCAACTTCTTATGAAGAAAGAGTAGCTTATATTTTACACCGTATTTTAACGACAGATGGGTATGTGAAGCTTTCACAGCTAGCGGAAGAGATTTATGTGAGTAAATCTACTGTAAACTTAATTATGAAAGATGTTACGGATATTTGCAGTCGCTATGAGTTACAAATTGAAAAAAGACCATATTATGGTATACGTATTGTAGGAGAAGAATTTAATATTCGTTCTTGTTTATCACAATATGGTTTGCCACGTTATGACCATACTCCGTTTCATGAGAACTATGAGCAGACGGACACATATTTATCGTTACCCCATATTTCTCTCATCCGCTCAGTTATACTAAAGTATATCGAGGGAGGAACGATATATTTATCAGATATAGAAATTGATAATTTATCAATTCATATTGCGATTGCTTTAAAGAGATGCAGGGATGATCATTACATTCAAGCACTACATGTAGAGGAATCTGAACTTATAATAAAGAAAGAATATAAAATTGCGAAACAGATTTTAGGGAATTTAGGGGAAGAGCTAAAACTTCAATTTCCAGAAGAAGAAATTTTATATGTGACGATGCATTTATTAAGTACTGCTGTTACAGCGAGAGATCGCTATGAAAATGTGGAAGAGCTATTAGGGAAAGACGTATATGCATTCATGCAGCATATTCTTTTCAAAGTAGCGGAAGAACGGAATCTTACTTTTTATTATGATGAAGAATTATTATTTGGTTTTGGTGTTCATTTAAAAACGTTATTAAATCGTTTGAAATATAAGTTAAATACGCGAAATCCTCTTTTGGCAGAAGTGAAAAAAAATTATCCATATGCTTTTGAAATTGCAGTTCTCGTTGGAGATATAATTGGTGAATATACGGGTGAATCCATTCCAGAGAGTGAGATTGGTTATATTGCCATTCACTTTGGTGGGGCGATGAGCCGCTTGCAGGAAAATAATCAAAAGAAAAGATGTTTATTAGTTTGTGCAACTGGTCAAGGGAGTGCACAACTACTGAAATATAAAATTCTATCACATTTCCGAGATAAACTAGAGATTGTAGGTATTACAGGGTACTATCAATTGAAAGTGAAAGATCTTTATAAAGATAAAATAGATTGTATTATTAGTACGATTCATATACCGAGTGGTTTGCCTGTTCCGGTTATAAAGGTAAACTCAATATTTGATGATAAAGAGATTAAATCAATTGGTAAGCAGTTATTTACACATGTGAATGATAGTATGCAGCAATATATTAAGGAAGATTTGATCTTCTTAAATCGTAGTGCTTCTACGAAAGAGGAGGTTATTCAGTTTTTATGTGAGAAAGCTGCTGAGAAAAACTATGTACCC
Organism: Bacillus sp. 05T31; assembly: GCF_056396725.1. Taxonomy (NCBI): domain Bacteria; kingdom Bacillati; phylum Bacillota; class Bacilli; order Caryophanales; family Bacillaceae; genus Bacillus; species Bacillus sp. 05T31. Next base: position 1,029 of record NZ_JBFTMA010000543.1, on the reverse strand, counting down.
GCAAACTTTTATGCTTCTGTTATGGAGAGAGAGAACACATCTCCTACAGCGGTTGGAAACTTAGTGGCAATTCCGCATCCGATGCAATTATTAAGCGATACGACATTTTTGATGTTTTGTACACTCGATAAGGCGATTGACTGGGGAGATAAAAAAGTACAAGTTATTATTATATTTAGTGTGAAGCGCAATAATAATGAAGATTTACAAAAGCTTTATGATTTTTTATATGATATTATGTCTAATCAAACTATAATAGAAAAATTGCATCAGGCTCAAGCTGTTGATGATTTTCAAGAAATCTTACTATCATTATGAAAAAGTATATTAAAACTTCCGTTACACAACGGAAGTTTTTTATGTTTAATTGTATGCGTTTTCATAATAAGATAAAAATATAGAAAAAACATAACTTGGGGGAATTTTAAATGACTGATATGCAAACTCCATTTGCGTTAATTTTACATGGTGGTAACGCGAGAAGCGCGGCACTTGAAGCAATTGCTTTTGCAAGACAAGGAGATTTTGAGAATGCGAGTGAAAAGATGACACTTGCTAGTGAAGAAATATCATCCGCTCATCGCATTCAAACAGACTTAATTCAAGAAGAAGCAAGAGGAAATCATGCAGAAATAAGTTTACTGTTAGTGCATGCACAAGATCATTTAATGAATGCCATTACAGTGAAAGAACTTGCTGAAGAATTTATTACTCTTCATAAACGAGTGGAAGAGAAAGTGACAGTGTAATATGTACATTTTATTATGTTGCGCAGCAGGCATGTCAACGAGTATGGTTGTAAGAAAAATGCAAGAAGAGGCAAAGAAACAAGGGAAGGATTATAAAATTAAAGCAGTCGATTCAGAACTTGTGAAACTGGAAATGAAAAATGCTGATGTTGTTTTAATTGGACCACAGGTGAAGTATTTGTTTCCAGCGGTAGAGTTTCTTGCGAAATCATACGATATACCAGTTGCAATTATAGAACAACGAGATTATGGCATGTGTGATGGTGTAAAAGTGCTTAAG
>NZ_JBFTMA010000542.1:0-3078 GCF_056396725.1 Bacillus sp. 05T31 | reverse complement strand
TGATATTGCTGATCGCTCTTTTTCCCCTCAAACAAAGGTCGAAGCACGAGATATGATTCAGAATCAAGTGCGCGCTTTTTTACAGTTAGCACAAGAAGAAAGAGCTATATTACAAGTTGTTGAAGAAGCAATAAGAACCTCAAAAGAAATACGTCAAAAATGGGATGAGATTCGCGAACGCTTTGTAACACGGATTATACAAGACATTACCCATTCCCAGGAAAATGAATTAGTACGAACTGAGTTAAATAAAGAGATTGTCGCATGCGGCTGGTTCTCTATGAATGAAACGTTTCTTTGGACAATCGTGCAAAATGATAAAGAACTAGAATTAGAAGAAATTGTACATACTTTAACGGTAATGTATACGACAGGGTTATATAAATAGCACATTATAACCTCAAAAAACCGTTACTCAATATGCTTAGTAACGGTTTATTTAAAATATTTTATTAACGATACAATAATACAAAATAGCGATGTAAGTAAAAGCAACAACCCCATATTCTTATTCTCTTTTTCATCCTTCTTAACGTTGTGTATCCCCATACCGGCAAGCATAAAACCTAAAAGTAATTGTAAAATGAGCATACTTTGCTTCGAATCATCATTCCAACTGTAAATAGAATAGCCCATTATAATAAAAGCAAGTATGAATGTGATAATTCTAATCATAAAAACACCCCCTGTGTGATTCTATTGTTTTAACCTACTCACCATTCCAACAATAAACTTATACTCAGCTCTACYTTTTCTTACTTTCTTAAAGCCCTCTTTCGTATCAAAAATAAAACACGTTTTCCGAAACCAAATCCGTACATATAAAGACTCAAAATAAATTGGTTTAATAATTCCTCGTTCCTCGAATTCAGTTCCATCTTTATTTTCGGTTTCCGTTCGAATGAACCACCTATTCCCGATTCCAATTTCAATATACTTCACATGCTAACCCCCTTCAGGAAATCTTCTTTCTAATTATTCTATTATTTCCCTGGCAAGCGCACATTCCGACAGAACGTGAGCCCATAAAGAAAAAGTAGATTACAAAAATCTACTTTTATAGCCTAAATTTTTGCATACGTTTATAAAATGTACTGCGTGGCACATCTAATAGTTTTGCAGCTAATGAAACATTTCCGTTCGTCTTTTCTAGCGCTTCAATCATGCTATCACGCTGTATTTTTTCACGGAAATTTAATGTATGCTCCGTTTTATTTTCTGCTTGCAATTCAAGTTGATGTTGATTTCCAATCATTGTTTGTAATAAAAAAGAGATTTGTTTTTCGCATATTTCCCGTCCTTGCGACAAAATGTATATGCGTTCTAATACATTTAATAATTCTCGAATATTTCCGGGCCATGTATGCTGTGAAAATTGATTACAAATACTCTTTGGAAATACAACATTCCAATCCTTTCGTTCACAAAAATGTTGTATGAAGTACGGAATATCCTCTTTTCTTTCTATTAACGAAGGAACATATAGCGGATAAACATGTAAACGATAATATAAATCTTGACGGAATTTCCCTTCTTCTACTAATCGTAGTAAATCTTTATGTGTCGCAGTAATAATACGAATATTTACTGGTACCTCTTTTGAACTACCAATTGGGGTTACTGTTCGTTCTTGCAAAACACGCAATAATGCCACTTGCATCTCTGGCGGYACTTCACCAATTTCATCTAAAAATATTGTTCCTCCRTCTGCTTGTTCGAATTTCCCTTTATATCCTTGGCGCCGCGCACCTGTRAACGCACCTTCAGCATAACCGAATAATTCACTTTCCATTAATTCTTTCGGTAATGAACCGCAGTTAACAGCTATAAAAGGACCATTTTTTCTTGGACTATTTTCATGAATCGCTCTCGCTACATATTCTTTCCCTACACCTGTTTCACCACATACATATACACTAGCGTCAGTTGGTGAAACAAGCTTAATTTCTTCTAATGTATGTTGAAATACGCTGCTTGTCCCAATAACTCCAGGGAAAGTAATTCCGTTTATAAACGGGTAAGTAGAAAATAAATTTTCTTGTTTATTTTCCTTTAAGTAAATACATTTCCCGATCATTCTATCATTACTATATACTGGTACTTCTAATTTAGGTTTCAATCCATTGTGCATTAAATCTTCAAGTTTCATTCGTGACCAATTACATACTCGTTCACGAACCCTCTTGCTCGCAGAAACGATAACATCACGATGGTTACAAATAACAACTTGTTCATCACTGTCAATTACATCTAAAAAACGATGGATTAAATGCAGTTCATTTTGATGTACTCGAATACTACATTCACGTTCAATCGCATGCGCGATCGAAGTTACCATTCCGAGCATATATGGATGTGAAAACTCAATTGGACAGGAGAAATCTAGAACACCAATTAATTTCCCATCATCATTATGAATCGGAGAGGCCGCACAGCTCCAGCTATGAGATGCGACAGAATAATGCTCTGTACCACTTATCATAATAGCCTCTTCAATCTGTAACGCTGTTCCTATCGCATTTGTACCAACAGCTGCTTCCGTCCATTTCACACCTTCAATAAAATTAATATGTTTCGCTCGTTTCAACGTTTGCTGATTTCCACTTAATGATAGAACATAACCATCTGGATCAATTAATAATGCCATCATTTGCAGTTCATCAATGGTTTTTCTCATATTTTGTATTTGAGGTATTGCTATATCAAGGAAGATTTCACTCTTTTTCTTTTGATCCTGAAAAATATCAGAAGACAAAATTTTCTGACCTTTATTCATATGAGGATTCACATTTGCTTGTTTACATCGATGCCATGACTCTGAAATTCTTTCGTTTATACGGTTCGAATCAAGGACACCTTCATCAACAAACTTTTTCCATGTATGTAAGTAAAACGGTGAAGCTAACATTGTATCATCTCCCCTATTAATTGTTTTGGAGATTTATAAAACATACTTTTATTATAAAACTGAATAAAAGCGTTTTCAATACAACTAGAAAGATGACACAAATATGTTAATAATTTGAATATCTTAATGAACTTCTTTATTCTTTTTTAGTAGAACTATATTTTGTATAA
>NZ_JBFTMA010000541.1:0-3080 GCF_056396725.1 Bacillus sp. 05T31 | reverse complement strand
GATATGAATTTAGAAGTTTATTATGAAGATGCCGATGTACTAGTTGTAAATAAGCCGCGTGGCATGGTAGTACATCCAGCACCAGGGCATACGAAGGGTACGCTTGTAAACGGACTTATGCATCATTGTACAGACCTATCAGGTATTAACGGTGTAATGCGTCCTGGTATAGTACACCGTATTGATAAGGATACATCTGGATTATTAATGGTTGCTAAAAATGATATGGCGCATGAATCACTTGTAAATCAACTTGTAGCAAAAACGGTAACAAGACGTTATAAAGCGATTGTACATGGTGTAATTCCACATGATAAAGGAATAATTGACGCTCCAATTGGTCGTGATAAAAAAGAACGTCAAAGTATGACTGTTGATGAAAATGGTAAGAATGCAGTTACACATTTCCAAGTGTTAGAGCGATTTAAGGATTTCACACTTGTAGAATGCCGCTTAGAAACGGGACGTACACACCAAATTCGTGTTCATATGAAATATATTGGTTATCCACTTGCAGGRGATCCAAAGTATGGTCCGAAGAAAACATTAGATATGAATGGACAAGCACTTCATGCAGGGATTTTAGGTTTCGATCACCCTCGTACTGGTGAATATATTGAGTTTGAGGCACCGATTCCAGAAGTGTTTGAAGAAGCGCTAAATATTTTACGGAAATAGTATTGACAAATCATAAGAAAACTGAGATACTGACAACAGTTAAATAATGATCCTTTAACACAGCCCCGTGAGGTTGAGAAGGTAACGGTTTGAAATACTTAGGGTATGTTGTACCCTTTTTTCAAAAGTCCTCTCGCACACGCTGAGAGGACTTTTTTTATACCATTACTCTCACGCAAGAAAAAAACTTGGAGGTGTAGAGCATGCAAGAGAAAGCTGTCGTTTTAGATGACCAAATGATTCGCCGCGCTTTAACACGAATTAGTCATGAAATCGTGGAACGAAATAAAGGTGTCGATAATTGTGTTCTTGTCGGAATAAAAACACGTGGAATTTTTATTGCACAACGTTTGGCAGAACGAATTGGTCAAATTGAAGGAAAAGAGATGGAAGTAGGAGAGTTAGATATTACGTTGTATCGTGATGATTTAACACTACAATCGAAACATAAAGAACCACTTGTAAAAGGTTCTGATATTCCTGTAGATATTACGAAGAAAAAAGTTATCCTTGTGGATGATGTGTTATATACAGGAAGAACAGTTCGAGCAGCAATGGATGCTCTTATGGATTTAGGTAGACCATCACAAATCCAATTRGCTGTTCTTGTTGATAGAGGTCATCGTGAATTACCAATTCGCGCTGATTATGTAGGAAAGAACATTCCAACATCTAGTGAAGAGCGTATCGAAGTTGATTTGCAAGAGACAGATCAACAAGATCGAGTAAGCATATACGATAAGTAAAGCCCTTTTAAATGTAGTCCTGTGAGGCTGCCAAAGGGTCTTGGCTTTCATATGTCAAATTTGGCATACGAAAGTGTAGGACTCTTTGTGCACAGGCACAAAGAGTTTTTTTATTGCAAAAATYAAAACTGAAGGAGGATGTAACAATGGAGCAAAAGCCAGTGTTAGACATTCATGAAGTACCGAAACCGGGAAAATGGTTATTATTAAGTATACAACATTTGTTCGCGATGTTTGGATCAACAGTGCTTGTTCCGTTTTTAACAGGACTGAATCCATCAGTAGCTTTAATATCAAGTGGATTAGGAACGCTAGCGTTTCTTCTAATAACGAAAGGTCAAGTACCAGCATATTTAGGATCATCATTCGCCTTTATTGCACCAATTATTACAGCGAAAACAGCAGGTGGACCTGGAGCAGCGATGCTTGGAGGAATGCTTGCGGGACTTGTGTACATCTTAATCTCACTCGGAATTAAGAAATCTGGGTCAGAATGGATAATGAAATTACTTCCGCCAATCGTAGTTGGACCAGTCGTAATGGTAATCGGTTTATCTTTAGCACATACAGCAGTGAACATGGCGATGAACGGTGCGGATGGTAAGTATAGCATTACACACTTTTCAGTAGCATTAGTAACATTAGCAATTACAATCATTTGCTCCATATTCGGGAGAGGATTTTTCAGTATCATACCAGTGCTACTTGGAATCATCGGCGGGTATATATTCGCTTACTTCCAAGGGCTAGTAGATTTAAAGCCAGTAGCTGAGGCAAAATGGTTTGTCATACCAGACTTCACAGTACCGTTTGTAACATATACTCCGGAGTTTTCATGGAAAATTGTACTCTTAATGGTGCCAGTTGCACTTGTAACAATTTCAGAACATATCGGACATCAAATTGTACTTGGAAATGTTATTAAAAGAGATTTAATTGAAAAACCAGGTTTACATCGTTCAATCTTCGGTGATGGGATAGCAACATTGATCGCATCACTAATAGGAGGACCACCGAATACAACGTACGGTGAAAACATCGGTGTGCTAGCAATTACGAGAGCATACAGTGTATACTTATTCATCGGTTCAGCAGTGTTCGCAATCATGTTTGGCTTTATCGGGAAGATTTCAGCACTGATTCATTCGATTCCAACACCAGTTATGGGTGGTGTATCAATCTTACTCTTCGGTGTAATCGCATCAAGTGGTTTACGTATGATGGTAGACGATAAAACAGACTTAGGCGACAAACGAAACTTAATGATTGCATCAGTTATACTAGTAATCGGTATTGGCGGGGCGGTACTGCACGTAGGTGAATCGTTCCAAGTAGAAGGAATGGCGCTAGCAGCAATTGTAGGTGTACTATTAAATCTACTACTACCAGAGACAAAACAAACAAATAAAACAAAACAATCTAAGCAGATTGCTTCATAAAAATAACCTTTTAATTCAGTCCTGTGAGATAGAAAAGGGTGGCTACTTTAACGCACCCTAGTCTCAAAGACTAGGGTATTTTTATACAGTTATTGTTATATAAATTCAATGGTGTTATCATAAAAAACAGAAAGATGAGGGATGACGATGAGCCATTTGTTAACGATGAGTGAATTATCGGAACAAGAAATTTCAGAAATCCTAAAAGACTCAGAAG
>NZ_JBFTMA010000540.1:0-4189 GCF_056396725.1 Bacillus sp. 05T31 | reverse complement strand
CATCAAGTCAATGATATTCAATCGTTTCTGAAGTAATTATGTTACTTAGGATTTTTATAATAGGTATTAAAGAAAAATATTTTACATTAAAAGGTAATAGGAGTTGTGTGATTTTGGAGTAATAAAAGTGCATTCAACAATGTCAATTAATGATTATATTTTAAGAATAGTGAAAGGTTTTATAGGACTTGAAAAGTTGAATATAAGTGTGGTATTAAAATATTTAAATGGATAATTACACCTTAATTGGAATATAAATACATAAAGGGGGAGGAAACTCTAGCTTTAAAATATGAATTAGTCGTACTCTTATACCTTGAAAAAATATGCAATTTTGCATAGTTAAATTTTACTAAATAGTATTTTGAATAAATTTACATACCGTAATAAGGCTTAAAGTCAAGAGATTGAATGGAGAGAAACTATAAGTTTACAATAGAACCAAATGTTCTATTTTTTGAGGATGAACACGGTTATATTAATTAAAATATATGAATTGTAAATTAAACATAAAGCTAGGCCATTAACACATTCAGGGCGTTTAGTGTATGGTTTAAATTGGATGAAATTTAATGAAAAAGGAATAGATGAAAAAATATTCCGGTTAATAGAAATTATAAAAAAGAAAAAGAAAATAACAAATAAAATAATCAAGATTACCTTATATATTATTTTCCGGATATATATAATATATATCCATAAAAACCAATATTTGTATTTGTGGTGAAAATCACCCTCTTCCCAAATTATAGATTTAGTAGTATTATTTGCTAAGAGATAAATTGGATATTATTTACTTTTAAAAGAGGTATCGAAGCTTGTTTTTAGAACTCGAGTTCTATATCTATCTAACATTTGATTAATCTGAAGAATAATTCAATACCAGAAATAATTAATGCGCTATTAAATTCTTAAGTTAATGAATTATTTTCATTTACAGAAAAATAATTTATTGCGCAAATTTTAAGGGGGGTGTATTTATCGTTAAATCCACATTTCTTAATATAACACAACTTAGTTTAAAGGACATTCATTGCAAAAAAGTATTACTGGAAGGTGAATTAAAATGGAAAAATCGTTATGTGATCAAGAAAAAAAAGTAGCCATTCTTATTGCACACGGTTATAAGGATGTAGAAATCGCACAAAAACTATTTGTTAGTAGAAGAAGAGTAGGGGTTATTATTTCATCAATTAAGTTGAAATGTGGAATATCTTCTCGAGTTCAGATAGGAATTCTTGCCTATCATCGTGGATGGTTAGAATTTGAAGAAATTATGAGGAATGATGATTATGCGCAAAAGAGTGCCTTATATTGAACAAATGGAACACAGCGAGTGTGGTTTAGCTTGTTTGGGGATGGTATTAGGTTACTACGGTTATAATGTAACGTTATCTGAATTGAGAAACAAATTCGGCACATCCAAAAAAGGCACTTCCCTTTATCATTTGATAGAGATGGGAGAAGAAACTCACCTTAAGGGAAAAGTCTATAAAGCAGATTGCGATGCATTAAGTCAAATTTCATGTCCTGCAATACTCTTTTGGGAAAATAAACATTATGTTGTTCTTGAGAGCATTAATAAAAGCAATTTTTCTATTGTTGATCCTCTTAATGGGAGACGGAAAGTTAGTCCGGAAATATTTAAGAGTTCTTATTCTGGATATGTTTTGAAATTTGAAACAGATGAAAAATTCGTTACAAAAAAGAAGGAATTAAAACTCAACTTTCTTTTACAACATATCTTAATGCATAAAAATATACTGATAAGTATAATGTTGGTGGCATTCTTATTACAAGGTATTGGGCTAGTCATTCCTAAAGTAACTCAATGGATTGTTGATAAGATCATTTTACCTAATAATGCAGAATACACCAGTATTCTGGGGGTAAGTGTGCTTGGTCTATTTTTGTTTTACCAAGTATTCTCTATTCTTCGAGGGTATTTAATTACTATTCTTCAAACCCGCATGGATTCTTCAATTATGTCAGCTTTTATTTCTAAATTGTTTAGTCTTAAATATTCATTTTTTGAAGCTAGAACAAGTGGAGAACTTATATACCGAGCTAATTCAAATGTAATAATTAGACAAATTCTCTCTTCTCGTATGATTTCTCTGATTATTGATATGGTCTTAATTATTGGATACGCAATAATGATGTTCTGTATTCAATGGAAATTAGGTTTGTTAGTAGTATCATTATGCAGTATTATTACAGGCATCACACTTCTAAGTACTCGTTTGATTAAGAAGCTATCAGATCAAAATCTTGTTGTACAAACCAAAACACAAAGTTACTTAACAGAGAGTATTCATGGAATTTGTGATATTAAAATTTTAGGTGCTGAAARAAAAGTTTTTAATCACTGGCATCAGTTATTTCATAATCAATTAAAAGCTTCTCAAAAGCAAAATTTTCTTTCTACTACTCTAGAATCTTTTAGTAGTGGAATTCAATTTATTACCCCTCTTATATTACTTTGGGTAGGATCAATATTTATATTAAAAGGAGAATTTACAATAGGAGAACTCCTTGGGTTTTCGGCACTTGCTACATCGTTTATGGTACCAATTGTTTCTATGGGAAACACGTATTCTCAATTGTTACTATTAGTGGCTTATATACAGCGCTTACAAGATGTAATGGAAAGCGAATCAGAGAGTATAGATGGACACAAGGTTAAAAATATTCAAGGCGAAATTGAATTTAAAGATGTTTCATTTAAATATGATCATTTTGGAAGTGAAGTTATTTCTAAAATTAATTTAAGGGTTAAAGCAGGAGAAAAAATTGCTATTGTTGGTTCATCCTTCTTTTAGCGCGCGCTTTAGCTAATGAACCAAAAATATTAATTTTAGATGAGGCAACTTCAGCTCTAGATAATCTTTCTGAATCAAGAGTTCAACAAAACTTGAGAACGTTAGACTGTACGCAGATTATCATTGCTCATCGATTATCTACAGTTAGAGATGCGGATCGAATTATTGTTTTAGAGGATGGGGAAATCCAAGAAATAGGAAATCATCAAGAGTTGTTAAAAAGAGAAGGTATATATTATCAACTATATACAATTCAAGAGGAGAATCAAAATGAAGAATTGGCAATCTAAATTAGGAACAATAATTGTAATTTTAACTACTGTTATACTATTTACATTTACTTTTAATAAGTCCAGTAATGCAGAGAGTGAAAATGATCAACTATTTATGTTTACTGATTCAAATACTTCAGTAGAGGTAAATCAATTTATTAAGGAAAAATACCCAAGTGTAAAGAGTACGGTAATTCCTGAAATTGCGATGGTTAAGCTTGAAGATACCGATAATGGCCAGCATATAAAAGCGAGCCATGAAATTAAGGAAAAGTTTCATAATAAAATTGAATCTACTGGACCAGAAAGTAAAATAATCGACCCTAAAGAAAATAATTTAAACTCTATTATTAGTGAAAATGAGATTATTCCTACTATAATTCCAAATATAGAAGAAAAGGCAAAATTATACCAAGAATTAGGATGGGATATAAAGAAAATCACTGAAGATGGAAAAAGTTTTAAAAAACAAAAAGGTAATCATAATGTAAAAGTAGCAATTATTGATAGCGGTATTGATTTTAACCATCCAGATTTAAAAGAAAATATTATTTCTAAAGGAAAATCATTTGTTCCCAATGTCGATAATACGGATGACCACATGGGGCATGGTACTATGGCAGCTGGTTCTATAGCAGCTAATGGAAATATGTTAGGAGTTGGACCAGAGTTAGGCATTATTCCTTATAAAGTTATGGATAATTGGCAAGATGGGGCTGAATCAGCTTGGGTTACACAAGCAATTATTGCAGCTACAAAAGATGGAGTAGACGTTATTAATTTGAGCTTAGGGACGTACAAATCATTGGAAAAGCCAGAAGATCGTGTAGTGGTAGAATCTTATAAACAAGCTGTTAAATATGCTCATAAACACGGCGTTATTGTAGTGGCTAGTGCAGGCAATGAAAGTTTGGATAATAATAACCCAACCTTTATAGCAGAAAAACGAGGTTTTTCTGATGATAAGCAAGTACATCTTCCAGGTGGTGGGCTTCCATCATTAATTACTGTTTCAGCTACTGATAAAAATGATTTACTAGCATCTTATTCAAACTATGGTGGGGTTTCTGTAGCTGCTCCTGCTGGAGATTATGG
>NZ_JBFTMA010000539.1:0-5661 GCF_056396725.1 Bacillus sp. 05T31 | reverse complement strand
GTTTTGGATAGTATGTGTAGTTGGGGAAGAAGACATTTAGAATATATCGATAAAAATAAAATATAATATTATTATGTAAACTAAATGTAGTTTGTCGAAACATATCGTTTTAATAATTTGTATTTTATAATATATAATTAAATAGTGTTATAGGTTATTATATATGCAGTCTTCCAGATGAGGTGATATAGATGAAATGCTGTATCGTTCGAAGTAACTAGTTGTTCGGGGCTGAAAAAATGCGTAGCAGATATAAAAGAAGACGTAGGCCCTTTCACGATAATATCAACTATGAGTCTATTTCGAGAATCATCTAAACAGTTAATGCATTTTTACAAAGGGGAAATAATAAAATGAATGAATTAGAGTATAAAAGTTTTTATGATAAAGTGGGACGATTAAATGGGTGGGACTTTAGTAAGCTAAAGTGTGAAACTGTAGGTGACACTTGGGACTTTTATGGCGAAGTGCAAGAAAGATGTAAACCATCACATATTCTACTTGATGTTGGCACAGGTGGAGGAGAGAATATATTAAAAATAGCATCTTCAGCTGCATTACTGATTGGAATAGATAATTCTAATGGAATGATCAAAACAGCACATTCCAATTTGAATAAAGCAGGTGTACAAAACGTTGAATTTCTCCAAATGGATTCTGAAGTTTTAACGTTTCCGCATGCTCATTTTGATATTGCTTCAAGTTGTCATGCTCCGTTTGTAGCATCTGAATTGGCAAAAGTAATGAAAAAAGGTGCTTTTTTCTTAACACAACAAGTTAGCGAACATGATAAATTAAATCTTAAAGAAGCATTTGGTAGAGGGCAATGTTTAGGTGAAAGAGATGGTACGTTAAAAGATAATTATATGGGTGAACTTATTAGTGCAGGATTTGAACTCGTACAAGTACGTGAATATGATGTTACTGATTATTACAGTACTCCTGAGGATCTTATTTTCTTATTAAAACATACGCCTATTATTCCTAGATTTGGAGAAAAAGAAGAGGACTTTAATATTTTACAAAAGTTCATTGACGCTAATAGTTCCGAAAAAGGTATTCGTACCAATTCAAAAAGGTTTATGATTATTGCTGTTAAATCATAGTGTATTTTAACGTAAAAGCTGATTTTCTTTAAAAGAAAATCAGCTTTTTTTGTGGAAAAGAATGCAGGGAAAACTTAAAAATCATAGAAATAGGTAAAGTGGTAATCTGAAAATTGAAATATAGGGGATAATTATTTTGAAACGTTACTATATTAACAACGAAAAAATAAACGCACATATTACTGAGTGGGGAAATAATGAAAAGCCCGTTATCTTTTGTTTACATGGGTTAGGTAGTACGAGTTTAAGTTTTATAGAAATTGCAGAAGAATTAAAGGAAGAGTATAGATTTATCTCCATTGATGCACCTGGGCATGGTAAAACACCGCCCTTTGAAAGAACGGAAGATTATGAGATGCTGAATTTAGCAAACTGGTTAAATGAARTAATAAATGAACTGAGAATTGAACATTTCTATTTTTTATCACATTCGTGGGGAAGTTTTGTAGCACTATTTTATTTATTAAATAATCCAGAAAAAGTACTAGGAAGCATTCTTATTGATGGAGGATATCAAACAAAAAGGCTTCAAGAAGAAACGCTTGAAGAGGAAATCGCGTATTACGAAAAGGATTTTGAAGAATATATTTTTAATAATTGGGATGGATTTTTCAAAAGTGAAAAAGAAGCATATACTAGGTGGTCTCCATTATTAGAAGTTGCTGTAAAAGACCTAGGGATTGAAATGGATAATGAAGTATGTTGGCATGCGAGAGGTACAACAGCTGGTAATATAATAAGAGGTATGCATAAAGATGAAACGATAGATATTTACGAGAAGTTACCGGCTAATATTATATTGCTTCGAGCTACAGTTCCACAAATATGGGATGAATATAGAGATAAAACAGTGAAAATTTTCAAGTTAAAAACTGGCGCGAAAGTAAAATTAATCTCTGATACTACACATTTGTTACACTGGGATAAACCAGAAGTGGTTATAGAGGAAATAAAAAGTAATTGGAGCTAACATATTCATACTAAAGTTGTAGTTTTTATATAAAAAATCAATCCTTCCGTTTGATTTTATCTATTTATAATTGTAATACAATAMGAATAGATARTAAGAAACAAGGGGGAATGTARWGTGATTACACATATATCAGATATAAAACTACAAACGGTTTCCATAGAAGGGGTAAAACAAGTCTATAAAGACATATTATCTTTTCCGATAAAAACAGAAACAGCAACATTTATTCAATTTGAAGTCACACCTTACACAACAATTAGTTTCCAGGAAGTATATGAACCGATTGCACCTGCACATTTCGCCTTTGAGATTCCATATTCAAAATTTCATGAAACAGTAAGATGGCTTGAAGGTTCTGGATTACTCATTGTGAAATGGAAAGATGGTCATACAATTGATGAGGAAAACGGTCTATTCAATTTATACTTTAAAGATGGTGATGGAAATCTTCTCGAAATTATCGCACATAGTTATGTTAAAGAAAAGGTATTAGTCCCGCATTCACCGTTAAACATTTTATACGTAAGGGAAATTGGTCTTCCGGTTAAAAGTGTACCTGTATTTACGGAATGGTTGAAATCAAATCTAGACATGAAAACGAAGGAAGATGGGGATATTTTCAACTTTGTTATAGGTGGCACTGCATATATCGTTGCAACCTGGTGGCAGCGACCGTGGATTCCAATCGCGATGAAAGCTTTACCACAATTTACTGTAAGGAGAGAAATGAATTGAATCTAGGAAATCCGATAGCCAAAGGAAATACGGCTGAAATTTATCTTTGTGATAATAAAGTTGTGAAATTGTTTAAAGAATACCTCCCTAATACAGAATCTCTATMCGAAGCACRAAAACAAAAGTATGCATATTCATGTGGTTTAYACGTTCCTAAAGTATTTGAAGTTACAGAGATACAAGGTAGACAAGCTATTATTATGGAATATGTAGAAGGGGAAAGTGTTGGTGAGCTTTTGCTTAATAATTTGAGTAAAGCGGAGCATTACATAAGTATATGTGTTAGTGTACAACAAAAAATTCATGCTATATCTGTGAGCTCGGATGAAATAGAACCGATGGAAGAAAGGCTTTATCGTCAAATTAACTCCGTACATGATCTGGATGAAAAACAAAAGGGAAATATATTAAAAAAGTTAGATTCAATCACATTTGAACCTAGATTATGTCATGGTGATTTWCATCCGTTTAATTTAATTATGAGTAATRGTGATGTGAAWATTATAGATTGGRTTGATGCTAGTTYAGGTGATATTCGTGCAGATGTGTTTCGGACATACTTATTGTATTCACAGAATTCAGTGGAATTAGCTGAAATGTATTTACATATATATTGCAAAAAAACAGGTYTATTAAGAGATGAAATTTTCCAGTGGGCTCCTATTATTAGCGCAGCTAGATTGGCAGAGAGTACACCTCTGTAAATAAAAGATGTTTTTCATGTATTTATTCTGATTCTTGTAAGGATGGTGTATCATTTGTTTTTTACTCATTGATATTCCCTGTTATTTTTTTATTGCTAATTCTTTTCGGTTTGTCATATACTTAAAAGAGACCAAACGTTTTCTTTTAGGAGGACACAATGCGTAAAGGTGAATTAACAAAAAGAATGATTCTTGATCGTTCCTCTGCTCTGTTTAATGTAAAGGGGTATAGTGGTTCTTCAATTTCTGATATTATGCGAGAGACGGGGCTAGAGAAGGGTGGTATTTATCGTCACTTTAAAAATAAAGATGACTTGGCTGTTCAAGCCTTTCAGCACGCAACTTCACAAATGGGAGTGCGTTATGCCGAAGAGATAAAAAAAGCATCCAATAYGTTGGATAAGTTAAAAACTTTTATTTCAGTTTTTACATCTCTCATTCATAATGATCCTCTTCCAGGAGGCTGTCCAATCATGAATGTAACGTTAGAAGCAGATGATTCCCACCCACTTATGGCAGAACAAGCACAGATAGCGATGAATCAATTACTTGGAATGATTGAAAAAATTATTATGAATGGAATTGAGCAAGGGGAGTTAAGATCAGATACTCAAGCAAAGCAGATTGCTATCATCTGGATTTCTTCTCTTGAAAACGGATGAGAGAAGAATGGTACTAATACAAAATAGTAAATTGAAAAATGTGTAGAGTATGAACGATTTCGGCCTACCTGTTTCTAATTTTTGGAGGAGTGTGAAAAGGGATATGAGAGAATTTGAAACAATCGTAATTGGMTCTGGCCCTGGAGGATATGTTGCTGCAATAAGAGCTTCACAATTAGGGAAACAAGTGGCAATTATAGAAAGAGAGAATCTTGGTGGCGTATGTGCTAACGTCGGCTGCATTCCATCTAAGGCACTTATTTCTGTAGGTCATCGTTTTGAGGAAACAAAGCATTCAGAAAATATGGGTATTTTTTCTTCTGGTGTAAATGTTGATTTTGCAAAAGTACAAGAATTTAAAAACAACGTTGTAAAGAGATTAGTAGGTGGTGTAGAAGGGTTATTAAAAAGCAATAAAGTAGAAGTGATAAAAGGTGAAGCTTATTTCATGGATGCTAACACTATACGAGTAACCAATAAAGATGCAGCTCAAACATATACATTTAAAAATGCAATTATAGCTACTGGATCACGCCCAGTTGAAATTCCAACATTTAAATTTACAAAACGTGTGATTAACTCTACAGGTGTACTTAGTTTAACTGAAGTTCCAAGTAAATTGGTTGTAATCGGTGGTGGTTACATTGGTACTGAATTGGGCTCTGCTTACGCTTCCCTCGGTTCTATAGTAACAATTATTGAAGGAGGTAAAGATATTTTAACTGGCTTCGATAAACAAATGACTCAAATTGTGAAAGAAGACCTTATAAACAAAGGTGTTACAGTAATAGTAGATGCATCCGCTAAAGGTGTTGAAGAAGTTGAAAATGGTGTAATTGTTATCTACGAAATTGGTGGTGAAGAAAAGAAAGTTGACGCTGATTACGTATTAGTAACGGTTGGCCGTCGTCCTAATACTGAAAATATGGGTTTTGAAAAAATCGGTATTGAGTTTTCTGACCGCGGTTTATTAAAAGTTGATCAACAATGCCGTACTAACCTTCCGAACATTTTTGCTATCGGTGATATTATTGCTGGTCCACAGCTTGCACATAAAGCATTTTACGAAGGGAAAGTAGCTGCTGAAGCTATTTCTGGTGAACTATCATTTGTTGATTACTTGGCAATTCCAGCAGTTTGYTTCACMAATCCTGARTTAGCWACAGTTGGTTATTCTGAAGAGCGAGCAAAGGCAGAGGGCATGGAAGTAAAAGTGATTCAATCCCCATTTTCAGCAAACGGTCGTGCACTTGTATCAAATGAAGGAAAAGGGTTCTTGAGGCTATTGGTGCGTAAAGAAAATGGTGTATTAGTAGGTGCTCAAATCGTGGGTAATGGTGCATCAGAAATAATTGCCGAAATGGGTTTAGCAATTGAATCAGGCATGACAGTTGAAGATATTGCATTAACACCACATGCTCAACTAACTTTAAGTGAGATTGTGATGGATGCTGCTGCATCCATCACAATCTCACTTAAAG
>NZ_JBFTMA010000538.1:0-3100 GCF_056396725.1 Bacillus sp. 05T31 | reverse complement strand
CTTCCACACTTCTAACTAGCGGATAAACAATATGTCCATTTTCATGAAACACTTTCACTAGCTGTAACCCTAATCCACGATTTCCACCTGTAATAAGTACCCTCATATATCCATCTCCTTATTTTTATAATAAATAAGAAAATCTGCCCACTTACCATTCCCCATAGAAAAYGCCTYTCTCRTACATTCAAATGAAAAACCARCTCTTTCTGCAAGACGAACGGATGGCTCATTATCGATATGTATATGTAATTCGATTCTATGAAATTGAAGGCCGTTAAAAAATAACGGCAGCGCAGCTTTTACACTTTCTACTCCATATCCATTTTTCCAATGTTGATTATGAATAGAGTAACCCATCATCGCCCATTGATAATCCATACGCAAAATTTTAATAAGCTCTAGTTTTCCAATATTCGCTCCATCTTTTTTTCGGAATATGCCTAATACGTACATTTCATCCCGTCTTGCCGCCTCATCAAATCCTCTTATCCATTCCGTAAACCATTCTTTCGTTGAAGACGACATGTCATGATAGCCATCATCGTATTTATATTGAGATGGTAACCTCTTATTGAATCCATCTAACCAACTTTCATAATCCTCTTTTTGAAATGGACGAATAATCAGTCTCTCTGTCTCTACTTGTAATAGTGGCAGCTTCATTTATATCTCTTCCTTTAATTGTTAATTRAATATTCTTTATTATCTTACACAAAATACAAAATCTAGTAAATCATTATGTTTTTTATAAACAAAAATCCAGTTATGCTTTTTACATAACTGGATTCTTCATTATTTAATAACCTTTTATTTCACAAGAAAAACATCCCTTAATTCCCTCTTCAACACTTTCCCTAAAGCGTTTTTCGGTAATTCGTCCATAAATACAACTTCTGGTATTTTATAGCTTGCTAGTTTTTCTTTACAATGCTGAATAATCTCTTCTTCTGTTAAAGACGTTTGAATATCCTTTACAATGTAAGCTGTTGGAACCTCCCCCCAAAAGTCATTTGGAATCCCAACTACTGCAACTTCTAAAACACCATTTATTTCATGAATTACATCTTCTACTTGATCTGGATATACGTTGTCACCACCGCGTACGATAACGTCTTTATATCTTCCCATAATATGTAGAAAYCCATCATCATCTATCATACCGGCATCACCCATGTTAAACCAATTATCTTTTACTACCTTCTTTGTTGCCTCTTCATTATTCCAATATCCTTTAAACATGTACGGGCTTCTTACGTGGATCTCTCCAACTTCATTTGTTGTTAGCTCATCACCTGTTTCTGGATGAACAATTTTCAGCTCTACATGTTTCAAAGTTTTCCCTACAGAAGACATTTTTTCTTTTCCCATATTTGGATGCCAAGAAGTTACTACCCAACCTTCTGTACTCCCATAACCTTGCACCATATAAATRCCTTTTTCCATATATTTTTGAATGAGTGTTTCTGGCACCTTTGTACCACCACTTTGCGCTACTTTAAAGGCCGAAATGTTGCGCTCTTTTTTATCTAATTCATCAAGCATGTAACTATAAACAGCTGGGAACGCAAGCATTGTAGTAATTTTCTCTTCTTCAATCTTATCCCAAATAAGAGTAGGATTCGAATCAGCTAAAAAGACCATCGTAACGC
This sequence comes from Bacillus sp. 05T31, assembly GCF_056396725.1. Lineage (NCBI taxonomy): Bacteria > Bacillati > Bacillota > Bacilli > Caryophanales > Bacillaceae > Bacillus > Bacillus sp. 05T31. The sequence goes on along the minus strand of NZ_JBFTMA010000538.1, from coordinate 1,448 downwards.
CATGATAAATACAATTTAAAATAGAAAGCACGCCACTCATATGAAACAATGGGTGCACTGATAAAAAGCGTTCACCTGCTGAAATTTCTCTTTGCCCCGCAATTTCATTAAAATAATGATGTAAGTTTTTATGACCAATTACACATGCTTTTGCCTGTCCAGTCGTTCCTGAAGTAAATAAGTAAATGGCATCATCATCTTCATGAACTTCCACATTCGGATCTGTTATTGGCTGTTCCTTTAATTTTAATTCAAATGAGCCAAATCCTTCTTTTGTCGTCTCAATTACATAAGGAATTTCTTTAACTGCATTAATCTTTAATACAACTTCACTAAATTCATCATCAATAACTAATACTTTTAATCTCGCTTCTTTTACAATCGATTCTAATTCATAAGCAGTAAGCTGATGATTAAGCGGAATAAATACCGCTCCAATTTTTAAGCTTGCCATCATAACGCTTGGAAACGGATGATTATTTTTGCATAGAATTCCTATACGATCCCCTCTTTTCACACCGGTATGTAACAAATAATGTGCAAGCTGATTTACTCGTTCATTATACTGCTGAAACGAATACCTTTTCTCTCCACCGATAAGCGCTTSCAAATTTGGTGACTGCATTGCTCTTTTTTGTAATAATTGTCGCATCGTTCTCAAGTAAAACTCCCCTTTATATATGTTAGGATTTTTATTTTACCAGATTAATTATTAATTTACTAAAGATTAAACTTAGTGAATTTAAATGAAGTGAATCTTTAGTCGATGTGGGGTGTTCATCCCCACTGATTATTAGTCCACACCTTACGGGCGGTTAATGCGGGATAAACAAAAATAGCCATCTACTTAACAAGTAAATGGCTATTTCTCCTTATATATTAGAAAACTCCTTATTCATCACATATTTCACATACTCAGGTGCACTTTTGTCAATCTCTTCATCACTGATTTCATATTCCGCACCATATAAATAAAATGATGGTATAAATTCCATTCCTGTATATAAGCTCGTAGCGTGGAATGGTTTCGTTAATTCATCCATTGTAATTCCGCTATTTTTATAGTCTTTTTCTAAGCCACCCATAGAAATAGCTAMACCAAATTCTTTCCCCTTCACTTTATCCCCTTTTGATCCGTAGGCAAATCCATATGTTAATACATCATCGAACCATTTTTTTAATAATGGTGGTGAGCTATACCAGTAGAGTGGAAATTGAAATATATATCGGTCGTGCTCTACTAACAGCTTTTGTTCTTCTTCAATATTAAATTCCCAATTTGGTGCCACTTTATATAATTCATGCACCGTTATTTCATCTGGATATTTCTCAAGTTCTTCTACCCATCTTTTATTAATTCGAGACTTTTCAATATCAGGATGTGCTACAATTACAAGTGTTTTCATATATTTTCTTCCCCCTTATAAATAATTCAAACGCTTTAGTAT
>NZ_JBFTMA010000537.1:0-5198 GCF_056396725.1 Bacillus sp. 05T31 | reverse complement strand
GCCAATCATGTTTATACGAAAAATAGTTTTTCTGTACCTTTAACTGAAGAGGAAAGAAAGAGCGTGTTATTGAAAGTTGAGCTCGACAAAAGTGCAAAACTTACGGATGGAGTAAAGGTTGGGAAGACAGAAATTTATGTAGGGAACGAGAAAGTTGGAGAACGCAATTTGTTTTACAGTAAACGAAAGTTAGTAGCTACAACGGGATTGTATTGGAATAACGTAAAAGAAATCTTCTCTTACATGATAGGTGTTGGGATAGATGGTTAATCTCGTATGGGCAGCGATGGCAGTTATAGGGATTGTGTATGCCATGATAAATGGAACGATGGAAGAAGTGACCAAAGCAGTGTTTGAAGGGTCAAAAGATGCTGTAACGATTTGTATTGGACTTATTAGTGTTTTAGTATTTTGGCTCGGTTTAATGAAAATTGCTGAGGAAGCTGGATTGTTAAAGAAGTTAGTATCACTTTTTATGCCGATAGTAAAAAGATTATTTCCAGAAATACCGAAGGATCACCCGTCAATGGGATTCATTTTATCAAATATGATGGCGAACTTTTTTGGGTTAGGTAATGCAGCAACACCTTTAGGTATTAAAGCAATGGAACAACTGAAAGAGTTAAATGGTGGAAAGGATTCAGCAAGTCGTTCTATGGTGACGTTTCTAGCATTAAATACTTCAGCGATTACATTAATTCCGACTACTGTCATTTCGATTCGAATGACTTATGAATCAGCAAACCCTACTGAAATCGTTGGCGTAACATTTATAGCACAAGTGTTATCGATGATTGGAGCGATTTGGATTGACCGCTATTTTTACCGGAGAAGGAGTAGAAAGGGGCGGAAAAAATGAGTATTGTAAATACAATTTCATTATGGGTAATTCCTTGTGTAATTGGTTTTATMCTTTTGTATGGCACGATAAAGAAAGTTCCAACGTACGAATCGTTCGTTGAGGGCGGAAAAGAAGGGATTCAAATTGCGGTTTCCATTTTGCCGTTTATGGTTGGAATGCTTGTATCTATTTCTATTTTCCGGGCATCAGGTGCTTTAGATGCGATGATATCGGTAATGAAGCCGATGTTAGACTTTATTCATGTACCAGCCGAAATCGTTCCACTTGCACTTATACGTCCGATTTCGGGATCTGCTGGTTTAAGTATTACGACCGACTTAATCGCTACATATGGGCCAGACTCGTTTATTGGTAGGTTAGCTTCAACGATGCAAGGTAGCACAGATACGACTTTTTATATATTAACAGTATACTTTGGGGCTGTCGGTATTAGAAAAATGGGAGATGCATTAAAGGTAGGACTTTTTGCAGATTTAATCGGAATTATTTGTTCAATTGTGTTTGTTTCCCTATTGTTTCGGTAATGCTATTCATTTTTTGCGCTATTTAGCTTATAATACGTATACGACCACTATTAACGTGTAGTTTAATAGTGGTTTTTTTATGCGGTGTTTTTGACAAAATGATGAACTTTTATCGTGGACAACATGAAAAAGTGTAAACAATAATAAAGGGTGAAAACGTGATATGCCTTTAKACGTTTATYATCATTGCTATGTTGTTAAAGRTAGGCGAAGTAAATGGCATAAAGCTTAGGCGGTTGCCAAGTCTTTCTAATGTAAGGTAAGATAAATTTGAGGTGAAAAAAAGAAATGGAACGATTACAAAAAGTGATTGCGCAAGCAGGTATTGCATCGAGAAGAAAGGCTGAGGAATTAATTCAGCAAGGGAAAGTGAAAGTTAATGGGAAAATCGTGAAGGAGTTAGGAACAAAAGTAACTCCTCAAGATAAAGTGGAAGTAAATAACATCCCTCTTGAAAAAGAAGAACCTGTTTATTTTTTACTATATAAACCAACTGGTGTAATTTCAAGTGTATCAGATGATAAAGGAAGAAATGTTGTAACAGACTTTTTCCCTGAAATTAGACAACGTTTATTCCCAATCGGACGCTTAGATTATGATACGTCTGGCGTATTATTGATGACAAATGATGGTGAATTTGCAAATGTATTAATGCATCCGAGATATAAAGTTGAAAAAACGTATGTTGCGAAAATTAAAGGGCCATTAACAGGTGAGAAAATTCGCATGTTAGAACGAGGTGTTGCATTAGAAGATGGGAAAACAGCACCAGCACAAGCGAAAATTATTTCTTGGGACAAGCGTAAAGAGATGGCAATTGTACAATTAACGATTCATGAAGGACGTAACCGTCAAGTACGCCGCATGTTTGAAGCGTTAGATTGTAAAGTAATGAAATTAAAACGTGAACGGTATGCCTTTTTAGAAGTGGGTAGCTTGCGTCCTGGYGATGCAAGAGAATTRACACCACATGAGGTGAAACAATTACGTGCATTGGCTTCTACAAAGCCTCGCTAATCTATATTGTGAAACTTTCACCAGTGGAATGCTCCGCTGGTGATTTATTAAAAAATACATATATTTATCACTCGTCGAAGAGAGGGGAGACAACATGAAAAAAAATCGCTTATTATTTCGTGTTATCATTTTGCTCATTTTAAGCGGTGCGGTAGGGTTTACGCTATATCAAGGATTTTTTACTGATAAAGAGAAAATGCAAATTGGAAAAGAAGCACCTAACTTTGTTGTAACTGATTTAGAAGGAAAGAATATTGAATTAAAAGATTTAAAGGGAAAAGGTGTATTTTTAAATTTTTGGGGCACTTGGTGTAAACCTTGTGAAAAAGAAATGCCTTATATGAATGAGTTATATCCGAAATATAAAGAAAAAGGCGTTGAAATTATTGCCTTAGATGCAGATGAAACGGATATCGCAGTGAAGAACTTTGTGAAACAATATGATTTGAAATTCCCAGTTGCAATTGATAAAGGGCAAAAGATCATAGGTACATATGGAGTGGGACCATTACCAACAACCTCTCTAGGCTGGAATATACAATAGTACATATAGATAAAAGGGCGGTGAGAGCTTTGAAAGAAATTAAGTGTGAATGTGGACATGTTAATCCGATAGGAACCATTTTTTGTGAAGCATGTGGGAAACCATTTGAAAGTAATGAAAATATAAAATTATTGGATATGAGATATGAGGGGAGTGCTCGGAGATCTCTCACACATACAAAAACGATAGTCGATAAAATTTGGAGTTTTTTCTCTTCTGTAAAAGTAGGTGTATGGTTAATCGTAATAACTTTAGCTTCATCGGCAATAGGAACTATCTTTCCCCAAGAAATGTACATAACCCCAGGAATCGAACCAGCTGAATATTATAAGACCGAGTATGGATTTTTAGGACAATTATACTATCAATTAGGATTTAATAATTTATATGGATCATGGTGGTACATGATTTTAATTGCTTCCATTGGTATTTCACTTGTTATATGTAGTTTAGACCGTGTCATTCCTCTTTATAAAGCTTTAAAAAAACAAGGGGTGAAAAGACACCCAAGTTTTTTGAAAAGACAGAGAGTGCACGGGACTGGTACGCCGCATGAAGGTGACTTAGAACGAGTTCAAATTAATTTAAAGAAACGTAATTATAATGTAAAAGTGGAAGACGGGAACGTTTTAGCGGAAAAGGGACGTTTTTCACGTTGGGGTCCATATGTAAACCATATTGGTCTTATTATCTTTCTATTCGGTGCAATGCTACGTTTTTTACCGAGTATGTATGTAGATGAAGCACTTTGGTTACGTGACGGTGAAACGAAAGAAATACCAGGAACAGATGGTCAATACTATTTGAAAAACGAAAAGTTTATCAAGGAAGTTTATGATAAGAGTAAGGATAAAGAAGTTTTTGATGAAGCAATTGATCGTGTTGGTGATAAAATGATTGCGAAAAACTTCCAAACAAATGCTGTATTATATAAAGCGGTAGGAGAAAATATAGCGGGTCAAAAACCAAAATTAGAAAAGGTAAAAGAAGCTGAAATTCGAGTGAATGAGCCACTGAAATTTGATCAATTTGCTGTTTATCAAGTGGATTACAAAGAAAGTGAATTTAAAAGCATGTCTTTCCATTTGCAAAACAAAGAAAATAATCAAAAGTTGGGACCGATTAAAGTAGATTTAGCGAATCCTACAGAAAAATATGATTTAGGAAATGGGTATTCTCTAGAACTATTAAGCTATTTTCCTGATTTTTATTTTGATGAGAATGGAAGGCCGAATACGAAAACAAAATTACCGAATAATCCTGCATTCGTCTTTAAAATGTTTACCCCGGAAACACCAGATGGTGAAGTTAGTTTCGTCGGTATTCAGCAAAACATAGAGCCTGATGGGAATAATAAATATAAAATGTCATTTGCAGGTGTGGAAATGCAAAATGCAACAGCTCTTACAGTAAGAAAAGATTTGACGCTTTGGATTCTCGGTATTGGAGGATTTATATTTATGGTTGGTGTGATTCAAGGTATGTATTGGAACCATCGCCGTATTTGGATACAACGTGTTAATGATGAATGGTGGGTTGCAGGCCATACGAATAAAAATTGGTTCGGCTTAAAGAAAGATATTGAAAGAGTACTAGAAGGAACAGCGATTCCACAACCACACGATAAAATGAATGAAAAAAATTAGTTAAGGTGGGGAAACGATATGGTACAAATAAGTAGTAATTTTCTGTTCGCGGCGTTTATCTTATATTTAATTGCAACTTTATTTTTTGGAGGAGCAATTAAAGAAAAAGGTAACAAGTGGGCAAATATAGGTATAACTATAACAATTTTGGGGTTTATTGCACAAATAGTATATTTTGTTACAAGATGGATCGCATCAGGACATGCACCGGTTAGTAACTTTTTTGAATTTGGTACATTTTTTGGCATGATGCTTGTGGGAGCTTTTATCATTATGTACTTTGTATATCGTGTAAGTATTATTGGTTTATTTGCTTTACCGGTAGCTCTTTTATTAATCGCTTATGCAAGTATGTTCCCGAGAGAAATTTCGCCGCTTATCCCATCTTTAAAGAGTAATTGGCTACATATTCATGTAACGACAGCGGCAGCGGGACAAGCAATATTAGCAATTAGTTTTATTACAGGCGTAATGTATTTACTGAAAAATGTAGATCAATCAACAAGAAGTAAGCGTACATTTTGGTTAGAGACAGTAGTTTTCACACTTGTTTGTACAGTTGGGTTTATTGGAATAACAACGGTATTTTCTAGTATGAAATACGA
>NZ_JBFTMA010000536.1:0-3102 GCF_056396725.1 Bacillus sp. 05T31 | reverse complement strand
CAATAGATCCATCATCGAATGTATACGTTTTTGGTAAGTATTGCTCTTTTCCTTCCTTACGTATCTTCTCTAAATCTAYCGTATTCCCGCTATAATCTTTCCCRTTATAGTTTGTTGTAATTTGTTCTACTGCAACAAAATACGRYTCACTTAAACGYGGRTACATATGCATTGCCTGTGTAACAACCTCTAATCCTTTATTTGGATTACTATGAAACTTACCTAAACGACTAGCAAAATAAATTCCATTATTAACGAGCCACTTATTTTCTGGCGTTACTTCATTTAAAAGAGCAATACGATTTATTTCATTAATAAACCCATCTACTTTTCCATACCACATCGTTTCATTCGCTTCTTTACGAGCCTCATTTAAGTAAGACTGTATATCATAATCAATGCCTTGCATCATATCGTATACAGCTTGTCCTTTCATACGATCGTCTACATATGCATTAAAATTATCATTATATTGTTTTAAAATATTCGATGCGTATTGCACTGTTTCAACATCACTTGATGCATTACTAATTAATTTTCCGTATGCAGATACGACTGTATCTTGCTCATTTGTTCCAAGCTTAAAGTTGGGATTTTTCGCAATAGCTTTTAACGCTGGTAAACATTTGTCCTGGAAGCTTCTTTCATTTAAGTCGCTTAATTCATTATTATAAAATGCAAGATAAAAAGCTGAACGTAACACTTCAGTAAACGTTTGAATGCCTTTTGAATCATCTTTCGTAAATGTACTACCTCTATGAGCTAATTCGTCTATAATTACTTGCATTTTTCCGTTATCTTTATAAAAGACTTTTGCATCTTCATTAAACTGGAATAAGTCTGTAATTTGGTGCCACTTAATACTGCCTAACGTTTCAATTAATTCTTGATCATTCATTTTGTTTAAATCAGCCATTGAATAGCTTTCTTTAGCTTGCTTTACTGCCGAGTTCTTCGTAATAGATGCTGGTCGCTGTGAAAAATCTCCTACTTTTAAACGTTCTTGAAATGATAATGTTTCCTCGGCTTTAGAAGCGTGTCCGATCTCATCTACTGGTTTTTCAATTCCAACTGGTTTCGAATGCAATACATTATACGGTACCTTTTCTTCTGCTGATACATTCGTTTGAATTGCTCCGAGCGATAGCGCCATTGTACTAATACTAAGCATCACTTTATTAAACTTCGATTTCTTGTTCATATCATTGCCCCCTATTTAAATATTCCATTTACGAAATTAACATATTATCTAGATAAAATGATGTAAAATGCAATATTTCATATGATTTCTTCCTACATTTTGACCATATCGTGAACAAGATTTTCCTTATACACAGCTATCATAAAAAATGAATTTTTTGACAATTATTAGATTTATTGTTATGATTAATATAATTGTTAACTTTATTAAATAAAGGTGGGATTCTATGATAAAAAAAGAAAACAGTGTATTCTATATCTCCATCTTGCTTACAACCTTATTTATTATATGGGGTGTAATTCCAGCAGGCTGGATACAAGGCTATGATTTACAAAGCGTTACTTCTTCCTTAAACTCATTTATCCTCAATAAGTTTGGTTGGTTTTACTCTCTACTTATGACCACAATGATTTTTTTAGCTGGTTATTTAGCATTTTCAAAATATGGATCCATTCGTCTTGGTAAAGATGATGAAAAACCGAAATATAGTTACCTCTCTTGGCTTTCCATGTTATTTGGAGCAGGAATGGGAATCGGACTTCTCTTTTATGGAATTACTGAACCCATTTCACACTTTGGGGCACCGCTTACTGGCGAACCTGGAACTGAGGAAAGCGCTAAACTTGCTATGCAATATTCATTTTTCCACTGGGGCCTCTTCCCTTGGTCACTTTATGCAATGGTTGCTCTAACAATTGCATATTTTACATTCCGAAAACAAAAAGGTAGTACAATTGGTGCTACAGTTACTCCATTATTTAATCGATCGAAAAATTCTCCTATTGGAAAAACAGTCGATATTTTAGCTGTTTTAGCAACTGTATTTGGGATTGTACCTTCTGTCGGAATCGGTGCACAACAAATCGCTGGAGGATTAAGCTATTTATTCCCTTCTATCAATAATACAATTGGTACACAACTCGTACTTATTGCCATTTTCACTGTACTCTATTTAACAAGTGCACAAACTGGCTTAGATCGTGGGATTAAATATTTGAGTAACTTAAACTTCTCCCTCGCCGGAATATTACTCGTTTCCTTTTTAATTTTAGGACCAACTGTCTTTATCATGAAGTATTTTACTTCTACACTAGGTTCTTATATTGGAGCACTACCAAGCATGGGATTAAATTTAGGTGCTTTTAGTAAAGAATCTTCTTCTTGGATTGAAAATTGGACTATTTTCTACTGGGGTTGGTGGATCTCTTGGTCTCCATTCGTCGGTACTTTCATTGCTCGTGTGTCTCGCGGACGTACAATTCGTGAATTTATTATCGGCGTCGTATTAATCCCAACATTCATTTGTACATTTTGGTTCGCTGTCTTTGGTGGTACAGCTATTCATATGGAAATGTTCCAATCACTTGGAATCGCTGATGAAATCGCGAAAAATGGTACTGAAATTGGGCTATTCGCTGTCATTTCACACTTACCATTCTCAACTTTCTTAACCATTATCGGCTTAATTTTAGTTGCGACATTTTTCGTTACTTCTGCTGATTCTGCAACATTTGTTGTTGCTATGCAAACGAGTAACGGAAGCTTATCACCGAAAAATAGTTTAAAACTTATATGGGGATTAACAATCGCGATAATTGCCGCTATTTTATTACAGGCAGGTGGATTGAATGCACTACAAATCGCAGCTATAATTGCTGCGCTACCATTTTCTATTGTAGTCATTCTGATGGTCACCTCGCTCTTTAAAGAGTTGCGAAAAGAAGATGTTAATTCGCAAACGAAAGAAGTTCCGCAAAAAATAAAAAAGGTTATGTAACAATTGGCACCTCAAATTACTTCTGAATCCGTAATGACTGAGGGGAAAAAGTAAATTAATAAAACCCATTCGTATGAAAGTTATATTTCATACGAATGGGTTTTTTACTCTCTCTCATACAAAA
>NZ_JBFTMA010000535.1:0-3103 GCF_056396725.1 Bacillus sp. 05T31 | reverse complement strand
TATTATAGATGCTTCCTTGTCTAACAATTAAATTATTAACACTATGAAACTCCATTTGTTTCGTAAACATAGGGTAAATCTATTATTTTTATAAAATTCATAAATCTGACTATAACGTATTATAGTTTCATTCATATACTGTAGTAGATCACTAGAAAGGAGGCGTATATATGGAAAGTTGTATTGTGTTCGTAAACGGCCAACCTTTTTTAGTACTCACAGTTGCTGGCATCGAAATTGCTAGATTGGAAATTACTCTTCAAGTAGCACTAGCTTTGAGAGTTCTCGGTATTCCAATCTGTGGGTAATTCATTTAAGTAAGTTTAAAAGAGAGCTTTCGCTCTCTTTTAAACTCTTGTCAAAAAATGCACTTCTATACACTTAGCAAGTGTGACTCATAGCCTTGTAGAAATTATATAATAAATATACAAGCATTTACGTTAAAAGAACTTTCTTTAACACACACATCTGCAAACAATTTAACATCCTCTTCATATCACGTTCTTTATAGTGATTCAGACATGCTATTTGAATCCAGTTATTCTTTTGTAAATATGCTGATTCATAATGAACAATATATCCTTGTAATGCTAATGCATCACCTACTGCCTTAGAACACTGCCCTTCGTTTAATTGAATGGTAAGAACAATTTGAGCGGCATGATCTTTAGGTGAAACAAGCTTTAAACCCATAGTATTAATAGCTTGTTCAATATAAGCATACGCCTCTTTTATTTTTTCAAATGCCTCTTCATCTTCAAGTCGCTTCAATGCTTCTTGCAATGCATAAATTAAATTCCATGAATGGGAGTATGGAATACTATCATTCATTTCATACATACCAATATCCATATACATAGGTATTGCTTCGTTTTTCTCTATCATGTGATTATGAAAAACGAAAGATAATCCTGTATATGATTTAATCGCTTTTCCGCTTACACCACTTGCAAAATATACATCCTTCAAATTTATTGGTATTGCTCCAATTGAGCTTATACAATCTACACATAGTTTCATTTGATATTTTTTACAAAGAATGTTTAGTTCTTCTAAATTATTTAACATTCCAGTTGATGTTTCATGGTGAACAAACCAAAGCCATTCATAATTTCCAGTTGCCATTATTTTTTCTAATTCTGTATAAAGAAACGGCTCTGCCATTTCTTTTTTATGCGTATCATAATGTAATTGCGCACGTGTTGCATGTCCCACTAACCTATTTCCAAATTCCCCATTTGTTAAAACTAGTCCTTTCCCTTTTAAAGAATTCAACTGTAAAGCAATGGCATCATTCGCTAACGTCCCTGTTCCTAACATTATTTGCACACGTTTTGCTTTTGTCATTTGCAGTAAACGTTTTTTTACATTTTCCATTGTCACTTGAAATGACTTAGAACGATGCGAAATAGGCTTAGTAGAAAATGCCTTTCGAACATTTTCTTCAATATCCACTGGACCAGGTAAAAACGTATATTCTTTCGTCATAATACCCCCAACACTCGACTCTTCAAACATAGCTGGGGTAACATACATTGGCTGGAAGGCTGCTGCCTCAGTACCAACTAACGTATGGAAAGATTTGAATCCCATTTGCTCATATAAAGGTAGTTCACGTGTTGTAGCAGAAATGAGTGCCCATTCATATCCATTTAGAAGCAAATAACGATGTAAAAAGCGAATTAAACCTAACAATGCTCTTCCATTTCGATATTCACGTTCTACTGAAAGTAAACGAATTTCATATACATTTTCTCCATGTTCTTGCAAATAAAAATCTAGATTTGGAATTTTATAATCTAACGAGAATGGTCGTTTTCCTCGCAATGCAACCATACCTACTAACTTATCGTCATCTAAACAAATTAAATATGTATTTTCTTCATGGAAACGATCTATACGAACACGATCTTTCGTTTCTTCATGTTGCGGAATTTCTTCTACAAATGTTTTATAATTCAATTTATGTATACTTTCAAATTCCCAAGCTTRATCAGCAACTTTATAAATTAACCCCATGTTGTATCTCCTTTATGTATTTAATAAAAATTATAAGTGGAGATTAACTCCACTTATTAAAAKTTCATTTCATTCTCGATTTACATATAAAATAAGTACAATGATAAGTGCACTTAAAATAGTCGTAACAATAGAGTAACAATACAAAATCATGCAAACTGGTAAACAAGCGATTGTAATTAGTCCAGGCTTAGTAAATCCTTTAAAGATTAAATAAAATATAATGAAAACAGCAATAAGAGTAAGCGCTATCAAATAATCAAATGCAATTAATCCTCCAATAAATGTTGAAATGCCTTTTCCGCCCTTGCCTTTAAATAAAATTGGGTAAATATGTCCARGTATAACAGCCAGTAAAGCTAACATTACAAATGTAGAATCTTCGAAAAGGTATTTTGCAATAGAAACTACGATTGCCCCTTTGATCGCATCACCTAAAAATGTAGCGACGAAATACCCTTTTCCATATACGCGCCCCATATTTCTTGCGCCAGGATTACCACTTCCTTCYTCACGAATATCAACATTATGTTTCCATTTCGTTACTATATAAGCGGTCAATATGTTTCCAAATAAATAAACAGCCACCAAATACAAAAATTGCATACTATTAATCATGTAATCATTCACTTTCTACATGGGAGTACTTATACAATATTCAATGACTATGTATATTGTACTTTTTCTTGCTTTACATCCCTTTGTATATTTTAACATCATATTTTTACAAATCATACAAAAATTCTCATACTTCTATTTTATAAAATATACACCCTTCATTAAATGATATGTTCCTTTCACTGCCATTTCTGATGGTGGTACGAATATAACTTCTCCCATACTTTTCTCACAGCATTTCTTAAATTCAGTATATATTTCAGAAACTAAACGCAATATGCTGCCACTTACTGCAATTGGAGTTGAAAGCTTAAATTGCATCTTATTATAAACATCTACTGTAATTTTCGCTAATTCCTTACCAGCTTGCATCATAATTTCATGTGCATCATCATTCCCATTTCTCGCTTCCTGAATAATTAATGGTGCGATTGCTGCAACTTTATCTTTTGAAGAACTATATACT
>NZ_JBFTMA010000534.1:0-3110 GCF_056396725.1 Bacillus sp. 05T31 | reverse complement strand
TGACACGATAATGTGTATTTTGATTTAAAAGGTTAGAATTTAAGTTGTAATTTTGCAGAACTTGGTTTAGAGAGTTCATAAAATTATATGATCCTCCTACAAAACTTACTGTATATGCTTCATAATTGACATAACCATCTCCGTCAAAATACCCTCGAATAAAATGATGCAGATATTCATCTGGTACGAATGGAAATTCTACAGTAAATGATTTACAAGGCTTGATTCCGTGAATATTCATAAGATCTTCTTTAATTGTTTTACTATTGAGGTTTAACATATATACGCCTGTTTTTTTGTTTTGATAAAGCGGCTGGTTTGTGTTTAATTCTTTTTTTATATCGTTTAGAATGTCACTTTCTTTTTGCGAGATACTGACACATTGATTTTCTTTTGGTATAACACCGTCTGCTGTTATAAATCCTAAAATATAAGCCATGTTATTTGACCAAGTTTTAAAATAATCTTCTATTAAATCATACTTTCTCTTCCAACTACCTATAGCTCGTCTGGGCACGTTTTTTTCTTTTAAAACCATACGAATATATCCAGCAGACACATTGGCAAGTACAGCTATTTCTGAGGTGCTCTTCCCTTTTGTATAAAGCTGAATCATTTCAGATTTTGATAGTTTACATTTTGACTTCTTTTTTCTTTCTTCAAGCATTTATAGACTCTCCTTCCTTTGGATAATTAGTTACCTACCTGCTTCTATAACATATAACGAAACGTACGTTCTTTGTTGTTTATGAGAAAGAATTTACTTAAACAAAACAATTTACAAATACATAATATTAGTTTTAGCTGCTGCTAAATGAATTCTATTTTTTATATATAAATAATAAATTTGAAGAATTTATGAAATGTACTGCATTTAAGATGAAAGGTAAAATGATTTCGTTTAAACTACAATTAGCTACAATAACAACATACGCATATTGTTAAACGTAAAAAGGAGAACTAATGAAAAAGAAATATATGAATCAAATTCCGACTGATGTAAGTTTTAATCCGAAAGATATTATCGGTTTAATGACTGATTACTTTAAAATGAAAACAAAGCTACGTCCTATAAAAGACTTACCTATCGTTTTACCGAATAAAGATAATAGGTCTTTAGAGAGTGTTACATGGTTTGGTCACTCTGCTTCTCTTTTGAAAATAGAAGGTAAAAAGCTGTTGTTAGATCCTATGTTTGGCGATGCCTCTTCCCCGTTCCCTGTTTTTAATAGTAAACGTTATAGTGGTGCTTTTTCTTTAGAACGTGAAGATTTCAAGGAAATTGATGCGATTATCATTTCTCATAATCACTATGATCATTTAAATTACAAAAGTATTATGCGGTTAAAAGATCGTGCGAAGCATTTTTATGTCCCGATTGGAGTTGCGCGTTATCTTATTAAATGGGGTGTTTCACCTAATAAAATTAGTGAACATAATTGGTGGGATGAAATTACGTTTGATAATATTAAGTTAGTTTGCGCTCCTGCAAGGCATTTCTCTGGACGAAGTATGACAGATAAAGATCGTTCTTTATGGTGTTCATGGCTTATTATTGGTCAAGAAACGAAAGTTTTCTTTAGCGGTGATAGTGGCTATGCTCCGCACTTTAAGGAGATTGGTAATAAATATGGTCCATTCGATCTTACTTTAATGGAATGCGGGCAGTACGATACGAGATGGTCTGCAATTCATATGTTGCCAGAAGAAACAGTACAAGCTCATATTGACGTTAAAGGAGAATTGCTYGTTCCTATTCATTGGGGTGCTTTTACGTTAGCATTACATGAATGGAGTGATCCTATTGAACGTGTTACGAAAGAAGCAAATCGTTTAGGGGTTAATATTKCAACGCCACAAATCGGTGAAGCTATTGCGTTACAATCTARAGAWTATCCTACGTCAGCTTGGTGGCGAGAAGTGTGATTATAATAAAAAGCGAACCGATTTAATATTGATGGTTCGCTTTTTATTCATTTATGAATCATCTATTAAAATTCTCTGTTTTATCTACTGGAATTGCGGTTTTCATCTTTTCTGTTGTCCAATATCCTGTAGGGTCTTCTATATCGTTTAAATCTTGAATAGCAGATGGGATACCGGGGGCTTTTTTTAGTTGAGTAAGAGTATCTTTTTCGCTAGAGGTTGCCAATGCTAAGTAAATAATTAAGGGTATTATAATAGTAATACTAGTTATATATATCCAAAATAAGTGATTTCCTTTTTTCATGAGCTCCTCCTTCTATTACATACTAATCTCCTCTAATTACTACTTTACTATGCTGGTCTGCTTAGCTAATTCTTTATTCTTATACTCTACTAATTTATGATTTGATAAAACGCAAGAGTGCTCTAATATTAATTCATTATAAAGTACTTCAGTTAAAAATTTAGGTATCATCTCTCCTACGCCGTAATTATAGTCACTTAGAATCCAAGATACCTCTTTCCAATCTAGAATTCCTTCTGAGACTTTTTTTGGAGTGTGATATGTAAATTCATTAAGTAGCTCTACTAAATAGACATACATGCCACCAGAATATGAGGAATCCTCCCATTTAATAATGCCTTTAAATTKAATTTGATTTTGTTCAACATCTATATTTGTTTCTTCTTTTATTTCACGAATTGCATTTTCTAACGGTGTTTCTCCTTTTTCTATCTTCCCTCCTACACCGTTCCATAATCCTTTTACAGGATCATATTCTCTATTTAACATAAGTATTTCTTCATTTCTTTTTATAAAACATAAAGTGTGCTTGTACATAATTTAATTCCTTCCTTTGTTCTTAATAAGTTCTAACAGGCGATATTAAATATACTGCTGCAGATTGTTCACCTGCTTCAATTAATATCGGTCTCATGGAACCGCCAAAACTTAAAGTAACTCTATCTTCTTTTATTGCTTTTAAAGTATCGACCATATATCGTCCGTCGAAAGATATATTTAATTGCTTTTCACCGTGAATCGCATCTATTTGTTGTTTCTCGGATATTTTACCAATCTGAGAAGCATTAGAAGAGATTTGTATTGTGCATTCGTCGATGATTTCTAAGTTAACGTTGTTGTTTGCCCATTCACTAGCCAATAAACTTGACCGATCTACACC
>NZ_JBFTMA010000533.1:0-3112 GCF_056396725.1 Bacillus sp. 05T31 | reverse complement strand
CCGTTGGGCTACGCCCTTCACACGCTTGAGGAAGGAGAATTCTTTCGGGGAATTCGTTAAAATTATATTTTGAAAAAACAGGGGGATTTTATTTAATGGGTAGGAGGTTAAGTTGTTGCGATCTAATAAAAAAAAATCTTTTTATAATCAGGAAGTACTAGGAAAAAATTATAAAATGCTAAGTGAAATTGCAAAAAGTGATGTTGAGTCGACGTTAGCTTTTTTTAAAACATCGTCTCATGGACTTTCTCAGGAAGAAGCTACTAAGCGGCTTGAAGTATATGGGGAAAATAAAGTGATTTATCAAAAAAGAATAAAATGGTATATAACATTATTTAATTCTTTTAGAAGTCCGTTTATTTCTCTTCTAATAATATTAGGGATGTTATCTTTTCTTACTAATGATATAAAGGGTACTATTATTGTAGGGATTATGGTGGCTGTAAGTGTGTTAATTCGGTTCATACAAGAAATTCGTTCTCAGAAGTCTATAGAAAAATTAAAAAATCTTGTATATGAAAAGGTAACTGTTCTGAGGGGGGGAGATGTTTTATATAAGGAAAATAAGAGGGCGGTATTAGAAGAAAGTGGAAAGGTACAAGTTGCTCTTGAGAATCTTGTACCAGGGGATATTATAGAATTATCTGCCGGGAATATTGTACCTGCAGATGTACGAATCATCTCATCGGAAAATTTACTTGTAAATCAATCATCACTAACAGGGGAAGCATTACCCATTGTTAAAACAAATCAGTATTTCCATATGTACAAAAAACGTAAAATTAGAAAAATCCAAAATTTGATCGAATTGGAAAATCTCTGTTTTATGGGAACTCATATTATAAGTGGTACCGCAAAAGCAATAGTTGTGGGTACTGGAACAGATACTTACTTTGGTTCAATAGCAAAGAATCAATTTAAACTGAACAAGAWATCTGATTCTAGATTCGATAAAGGGGTAAGCAAAGTTAGTTGGCTATTAATCAAATTTATGATTATCATGACACCTATTGTTATGATGATACATGGAGTTATAAATGGGAATTGGTATGAGGCATTTTTATTCGCTTTAGCTGTAGCGATTGGACTTACTCCAGAGATGCTTCCAATGATTGTAACCGCTAATTTGGCTAAAGGTTCTATTAATATGAGTAAAAAGAAGGTACTTGTAAAACAACTATCTTCTATCCATAATCTCGGAGCTATGGATATTCTCTGTACCGACAAGACAGGCACGTTGACAGAAGATAAAATGGACCTGGTACGTCATACAGATACAAATGGAGAAAAGTCGGATAAGGTTTTGAAATTAGCGTATTTAAATAGTTACTTTCATACAGCATATAAAAATGAAATTGATCTATCGGTTATGCGTTATGTAAGAGATTGTAGTGAATATGATATATCTCAATACTCAAAAATAGATGAATGCCCATTTGATTTTAATCGAAGACGAGTTTCAGTTGTTGTAGAAACAAATGCTAACGAACGAATAATGCTATGTAAAGGTGCTGTTAGAGAAGTTATATCAATTTGTAGTTATATAAAAGAAAATAATAAGATAATTCCTATTACAGATGAAATCCAACGTAAAAATAAACACTTAATTGAACTCTGGCAGGAACGTGGGATGCGAGCTGTTGCAGTTGCATATAAGCAGTTAAAGAGTGATAAAGTGGGGAGTTACTCTATTAATGATGAATCAGATATGATACTTGTTGGATATGTTGGTTTTTCAAATCCACCCAAACAATCGGCTATGGCTGCACTTCATACTCTACAAAAGAAAGGGGTACAAGTGAAAATTTTAACTGGTGATAATGAGTCCGTGACAAGAAATGTATGTAGGAAAATGGGCTTGTATATAGGAGAACCAGTACTGGGTTATGAAATAGATAGTCTTCCTGATAAAGCATTAGTAAAACTTGCAAGTAAAACAAGTGTGTTCGCAAAACTAAATCCTAGTCAAAAATTTCGTATTATTAAGGCACTTCAAATGAATGGCCATACAGTTGGATTTATGGGGGATGGAATTAACGATGTGTTTGCTTTAAAACAGTCTGACGTTGGTGTATCTATCCATACAGCAGATGATATCGTTAAAGAGTGTTCAGATATTATACTTATAGAAAAGAATTTACATGTATTAGAAGATGCTATTGTGGAAGGGCGGACAACGTTTGGAAATATACTGAAGTATATTAAGATGACAGCAAGTTCAAATTTTGGAAATGTATTAAGTTTATTAATTGCTAGCGCATTTCTTCCTTTTCTTCCAATGTTACCAATTCAAATATTATGTCAAAACTTACTATATAATCTATCCCAACTTTCAATTCCATGGGATAAAGTAGACAATGAATTTTTAGTGAAACCAAGAAGTTGGGATACAAAAGATTTATTTCGTTTTATCATTTTTATTGGGCCGGTAAGTAGTGTTTTTGATATAATCATTTTTATTGTAATGTGGAATATATTTGGTGCAAATATTCTTGAAATGCAATCCTTATTTCAAACGGGTTGGTTCGTAGTAGGGTTACTAACACAATTATTAATTGTGCATATGATTCGTACTCAACATATTCCTTTTCTACAAAGTACGGCTGCTAGACCTGTTTTGATACTTACAGGTTTAGTTATGATTATAGGGATTTCCCTTCCATTTACCAGGTTAAGTACCCAAATTGACTTAACTCCACTTCCGTTGAATTATTTCCCGTGGTTATTTGGAATTTTAACAATATATGCTCTAGTTACTGAAATTATAAAGAGAATATACATCAGGAAGTTTAATCGATGGCTGTGAACTACTCGCCACTTAGCAAAGCTTGAAGTGGGAGCTTCTCAGTTCCACGATGAAAGCAACCTTTCGTCTCCCTGAGCGTTACTTCGGGGTGTTCCATCCCTAGATGTCCAACGCTTGGACGCTCTTTTGGTACGGTTGATCGAATGGCTTGGTTTTCGCACTCAATTTTCTTCCTGCAACCTCATATATCAAGTTATCAAAGAACTTCATATAGCTAGTTTATCAAAAGCTTTTGGCTATGCTAAACCGAAATTCATCTCCCACCTACCGTTGGGCTACGCCCTTCACACGCTTGAGGAAGGAGAA
>NZ_JBFTMA010000532.1:0-3113 GCF_056396725.1 Bacillus sp. 05T31 | reverse complement strand
GAAAGGTACAGAGTATATACAGACAGATATGGAGTTCTTAATGAACTCTCTTCAGCCAGGACAAACATGTGAAATATCCGATGCTTATGTAGGAATGATGGATAAAGTACCAACTCGTGTGATTGTTCATCGACTAACAAAAGAACAACAAAAAAAACGATTACAAGATCAAACTGTAAGAGAAAAAAAGAAAAGAATGAAGTATTCTKCTCGTAGTAAACGACTTAGCGGTATCAATGTATATATGACAAATACCCCTATAGATGTTGTCCCGATGGGACAAGTACATGATTGGTATTCTTTACGTTGGCAAATCGAGATTTTATTTAAAACGTGGAAATCATTCTTCCATATTCATCATTGTAAAAAGATAAAACGAGAAMGATTGGAATGCCATTTGTATGGGCAACTGATTGCYATTCTACTCTGTTCTTCTACCATGTTTCAAATGCGGCAATTACTTCTTATGAAAAAGAAACGAGAACTGAGTGAATATAAGGCCATATACATGATTAAAGATTACTTTCTTCTTCTTTTCCAAGCTATACAAAAAGACACCCAAGAGCTATCAAAGATTCTAATTCGCCTGTTTAACCTCCTACAGCAAAACGGGCGAAAATCACATCGTTATGAGAAGAAAACAGTCTTTGATATATTAGGTGTCATTTACAATTGTACCATGTCTGATAATCAAGCGGCTTAATTCAAAAAAATGAAACCCGTTAGGGTTTATTTCGTATGMAAATCTTTAAATTCCCTATATGTAGCCTTTAGAAAAGAAGAAATAACCTCTACTATAATTGACGTTGTATGAGCTTAGCTTGATAGAGATGTGGTACTCCCCCTAATAATCCAGAAGGCGACCATTATCATTCCATTGACCGTACATTTTATTTTCTTTAGTGTTTGTTATAAATTTGTCTAATCTACTCTTGAATAATTCTGGCTGATTTTTATTGCTTTGTATCGTGTCGATCCGAACTCTTTTATAAAGAGCTGGAAATGCCAAAAAATTCGCATATACTTGCTCGTCCTCTTTTAGTCTTTGCTCTATAACCCTATCTATTTTAAAAGAATTGTAATCCATATCAGGAAGTACCCTTATTCCTTCGTCTCTCATTAACCCCAATTTTTCGAGGCGGCGGACACGTTCTTTATTYAATTCAGTCCATGAGCTTTTTTTRCTTCTAGGWGACARYCTCTGMGCCAGYTSSGTTTCAGAWATTTTCTTTTTGACTCCATCRATCYATCCAAAGCACAAAGATTCTTCGACCGCGTCCAAATATAGCAACGTATCTGGGGTTGGCTTCATACTAACTACTACCCAACAAAATTTTTCAGTCTTACAATTTTCCTGTAGCCAAATCCTCAAATCTTCTCTCGATTTTACTGGAATTAGATTTTCAATTTCCATAGATAAAATACCATCTCCTTTCTAAAGATGAAGAGTAATTATATTCATAATAGAACCTATGACCCTAGTCAATGTTGAAGTTATGAGCAAGAGTATGTAAAGATACATATATCCATTTCTATCACAGATTTTTTCTTGCTAATCTTGGGATTGGCCTGCTTGTTGTGTCGTAGGATCACCATATCATTTTGGGGAAATTGTACGTTTAGACATATTTTTGACATAGTTTAATTAGATCACTGTTCACTATGCATCTTGTTTTGTTAAATATATTAAACCACCTCCCGATATTCGAGAAATGGTTCATTTTTATTTATTAACAATTCTGTTATAGGAAGTAAGAGTTAACATATAGTAAACAAAATAGATCACACCATACGTTGTCATAGCATAAATAAATGAAATTTTATTCTCCTTTATGTCCATGTCATATTGTAAAACCATTGATATTGTTAACATGCTTGCATTTAATATTCCAACAAGTATAGGAAGGGCAAATACAAACAAGGTTTGTTTTATTATAGTAGTTCGTATGTCTTTTCTGCTGACACCGATTTTTCGTAAAATCTCATAACGATTTTTATCTGAATGTGCTTCTGTTAGCTGTTTGAAGTAAATAACACTTCCAGTCGCGGCTAGTAGAATTAACGCTAAAGAACTGACATGAAATATTTTCATTCCTGTAAATGCTTTTAATGATTTATACGATTCATAGAACGTAAGCATCTGAGTATCTTTTCCAGTTAGTTTCATTAATATATCAGATGTTTCTACTGTTGTTTTTTCATCTTCTACTTTATAAGCTTTATATGTGATTGGGCTGACCTGTTTCGCAATATCATTAAATATTTTGTCGTCAACGATAAGATATAAAGGCTCCGGTCCAGGCAGTGTTAGACTTATCGATTTTTTTTCTAACTTGTTGAGCTTAAAAGTATGATTTCCTTGAGGCAACTGTATATTCAATTGGCTACCAATAAAATCAGAAGCTGGTTGATTGACGAATTTTTTGAATGCTAGAGCTTGCTCACCAGATAGGTTTGGTATATCCCCTAAACTTAGAACTTTTTTCATTTTATTAAATACGTTTTCTGAGATCAAATTAACGGAAAGATCATCTTTATCTGGGAATGGTGCTGAAGAATTCCCCTTTACTTGAATAACCGGAATATCGAGTTGCACTGTAATAGGGTGATCTTTGTCTTTTGAAATAACCCGTTTGATCTGATTGTCAGATGTTTCGCCTTTGGAAAGATGAATATAGCTAAAAGGAGCTATTTCATGAGCATCTTTTTCACCAGTGGAGTATTCAAGGAAACTCGCATGAAGATATGGCAGTGCTGCAGTAATTAGCAATGCGATAACTGTAAACATAAGGGCATTTCCTTTTACACGGTACAACAAGTGAGATGTTCCGATGATGTTAGTCCCTTTATAGTAGTTCGATTTATTCTTTTGTGCACGTTTTAGAAGATACACAGTCAAAGAACGAAATAATAAATATGTTCCAATCATAATAAGAGGTAGAGAAAGCATTGCCATCTTATTAAACATAAGCCAATAACTACTTATGTTATTCTTTTGTGCACGTTTTAGAAGATACACAGTCAAAGAACGAAATAATAAATATGTTCCAATCATAATAAGAGGTAGAGAAAGCATTGCCATCTTATTAAACATAAGCCAATAACTACTTATG
>NZ_JBFTMA010000531.1:0-3116 GCF_056396725.1 Bacillus sp. 05T31 | reverse complement strand
AGAAGTAGCAGATCAATTAGCTTCTTAAACTAATATATTCTAATAGAAACTTTAGCAATACACGTTTATACATAGGTGTTTTGTGATAGTTTTGATAATTATCTGATAGCAAATACCAAAGTACTCACATTTAGATAAGGTGTGAGTACTTTTTGTATGCGCTCAGCATGCGTCTATTCTTAGGATTCGAGTCCTGAATCGTGAAGGTAGTAGTAATGAATATGGATTAGGGGGAGATAATTGGGAGTGAAAATAGCAATATTAGTTGGTGTAAACGAATATAAAAGTCTTGAAAAATAAAATACGTGTTGTTCAGGTACTACATATATTAAAGATAATGATAAACAACTTGTGGAGAAAACTTTAAGAGCATCTGTAAAGACAAAGAATTTAAAGATTGTTACTTTATGTTTTCCTCCAAAGATAATGAACTTTCGCTTGGGCAAAGGTTAAGCTAAAGGAACAAGTTGAGAAAAAATCAGAAGATATCGGAGCAGTTACTTCAAAGGCTGTAGTAGAAGAAAAAGCAGAACCTACCTTTCTTGATTCTTCTGTCTTGAAGGTAATCTAGATTTAGATTTTTTTCATAAATATGCGTGTTGGATTTGATGTGAGAGATGTAGTAAACGTCCTTATCGTGTATATGTTGGAGATCTTTGAGATGAAAATAGCCTAAACCTCGGATACGCAAGTCTTTCGCTTTTATAGCCGGGGCGTACAAAGAACCATAGGTTCAATCATTGTTCCTATATAAATATGAAGGAACTGTCCACTAAAAGGTCATATTCAAGTTGAACTTTCACATTTTCCTTATGACTGCCCCCTGTACCTGGATAATTTGATGAAAATACATCTGTAATTTGAAATGCGGTTGAATCTAAGCTACGAATAAGCTTAAAAATAAAGGTATGTGGAGAAGATAGAAGCATAGATGAGAATAATTTGCGGTCGAGAGGTTTGGCTAATACTCGCTGTAAAAAATGCACAGTAGTAGCGTTAAATCGTTGATTCGGTCCTTCAGGACTGATAAGTACCGTTGTTGATGCTTCTAAACAGCTACAAATTTGGATTAAGGAAGTTTTCGCTAAACCTTGACTTATCTATACGTATAAAGATAATAGGTCTCTTACCTGATATTTACTAGATTGCAGTACAAACCCAACATCTCTAGCAATGTTCTGTAAGATATTTGGAGATAAAAGACTCTGAATCTCCTGTGCAAATAATTGTAAATCATCAGATATATAAACAGACATACAAAAAACGCTATCCTTTCCTAGGATCTTACAGAAAGGATAGCGTATTTTTTTATTTTAGGGGTATTTTTATTTTGTTAGCTTGATAACGATGTGACGATACCCCATAACAAAAATATTCTAGAAGAGTTTTGAAATCGTGATTATTTATTCGAAATTCGCTGCGTGGTCTTTACGGCATTATCAACATCCAAAATACCATGTCCGTATAATCTATTGTTTTTAATGGTACTATTAATACCGTATTTATATAAAAAATCTATTGATTTTTCTGGTTGTTGTTTGTAATTATTTTGGTCAATAATTAATGCTAAGGTACCGGAAACTTTAGGAGCTGCTAAAGAATTTCCGCATGTAGCAAAGTACCCTCCCGGCCATGTACTAAAGACTGTTTCTTGTAGATAAAAGCCCTTATTTATCCAATCATTTTCTCCATATTGTTTAAATAGTCTGAGGTCTCCACCGGGAGCTGCTATATCAATAATCCCTTCACCATAATTGGAGAATACAGACAATTCATCTTTTAGATTAACTGATGCTACGGCTACTACATCATCAAAACTTGCTGGAGCGTCAAAAATTTTACCACTAATTATAGTCCCGTTTTCGATATTTTCGGTAAAAAAGTCATTCATTTGTTTGCTGTCTTTAAGATTAAGCGAATCATTTCCAACAGCAGCAACAACAACACTACCTTGAGTTTTAGCGAATTGAATAGCCCTTTTGTATCCTTCAATTTCAGCTAAATTATTGACTGAATGTCCATCATTAGAATGTACTATTCCATTTACAAGATAAGAACCTAAGCTAACATTAATTACGTCAACATCATCTTTTGCTGCTTCTATAATCCCTTTAATTATCCAGATGTTTTCAGATTTTTTCTGACCCAGCGCTCTATAAGATTTAATACCAATTCCAGGTGCCACCCCTTTAATACGCCCATTTGCGGCAACTTGCCCGGCAACAAGGGTACCATGTCCATTAATATCATTAATTTGATTAATATCTCCAGTTTCTTGAATTTCTTCACCCCTAAAACCGCCACTTGGAATAAGATTTTTTGACCCTACAACAATATTATCCTTTAAATCAGGATGATTAATATCAATGCCTGAGTCAACAATACCAACGGTTACATTTTTTGTCCCAGGAAAAACCTTATAGCTTTCTCCGTTATTAGTTATTTTTTGCATGTCCCATTGCATATGCCATAATGATGATTCTGAAAAAATTTCTTTATTGAGATCTTTTAAGTTATCTGAATTGTTATTAATAGATTGATTGTAGGCTCGAATTGAAGAACTATTTCCTATCATTTTCATATTTGTACTCGTTGTTTTTATTTGTAACAAACCAACTTCTTTTACCATATAAATTATTTGTGAACTATTTGATGAGAACTTTTCAATCCAGTCATCAACATTTGCATTTTTATCTAATAAAATTGTATAGTATTTCTCTTTCTCTTCCGCATGGGTAACTTCACCGAAAAGCAATAAGTAAAATGCTAAGGAGAAGGCCAAAAAAAATTTAAGATTCTTCATTTTAATTCCTCCAAATTTCTTTAATCTTTTTAGAAAAATATGCACATTAAATTTTGAATTTTAGACATTAAGAATCCCCACCATTAATAGTAAGAGAATATTTGATAGAGCTAGAAAACATTTTCTTATATTAATTTAAAAAATAACTTCCGCTAAATAGATTTGATTATTACCAATATTCGGATTATAATATCAGGTATATATATAGAATTCATACATTAAATAGTGTTGAAAGGAGAAAAATATGAATAACATTATATTATTCGATGGGGATTGTAATTTCTGCAACCAGAGTGTCCAATTTATTATAGAG
>NZ_JBFTMA010000530.1:0-3124 GCF_056396725.1 Bacillus sp. 05T31 | reverse complement strand
ATTTTGTACTATAAACGTTTTTGCTGTATGTGGGAGGATAAGTGAAAACAACAGAAGTTTTGTTACCTATCTTATTAAGCTAACTGGCACTTTAGTCGAAAAAAGGAAGTTTATAGTAAACATAGAATATATTAATACATTAAAAAATTTATGAGGTGAAAGTGATGGCAATTAAGCAAGACGAAATTAAAGTAGTAGTCGGAGCTGGAATATTTAATAATAATCCAGGTTGGGTTCAAACGCAAGAAGATGAACTTAATTTACTAGACAATACCACTTGGGAAGAAAGATTTGAATACAATTCCATTTCAGCTATTTTAGCAGAGCATGTATGGGAACATCTTACTTTTGAAGAAGGTGTAAAAGCAGCTGAAATTTGTTATAAATTTTTAAAGCCATCAGGTCATATTCGGTGTGGTGTTCCTGATGCGTTTTTCCGAGATGAAGCATATCAAAATATAGTTCAAATAGGCGGGCCTGGTCCGAAAAATCACCCAGCTGCAAGTCATAAAATTGTTCATAATTATAAAACATTAAAGAAAATGTTTGAAATTGCTGGATTTGAGGTAGTTTTACTTGAATATTGTGATGAAAATGGTCAATTTTATTACACAGAATGGGATGCGAATGACGGCGTTATTTTCCGCTCGAAAAGGTATGATTCTAGAAATAGAGGCGACAAACTTGGTTTTCCATCGCTAATTGTTGACGCGATTAAAAGGTAAGTCATTCACCTAAAATAGGTGTTAGTTCTATCCGTTCATGAGTCGCAAATGCGGCTTTTTTTATTTGTTTTGTAAACCTACGTTTAGCAAGGAATTAGACATACATAATAAGTGATTTTGAACATTACATAACTTGATTTGAATACTATATTAGCTCTTATTCACACCATTTATCTTAAAGGAAATTGCTTTTAAATATTTAATGGAAATATTATATAAAATAAATAAATCAACGTTTTCTCATGTTGAATTTTTTTGTGGAAATGTTGAGGTACGCCTATTGTAATAAACATATGGAGAGAATATATAATAAATCAATGTTCAAATTACCATTCACACATTAAATTAATATTTCATTGCCATAGAGATTTCTTTTATACATAAATTCGTGTAAAATAAGAACGTATATTCTATATGCAAGTAGGAGGCAATAAATATGTTGGCTGAAATAGAGAAACAAACTGACGGCTATATTGTGAAATTTGAACGCCAATTTTCTTATACAATAGAGGAAGTTTGGTCTGTTTTAACTGAAAACAGCAAGCTTAAAAAATGGATGTCTAATTTACAGATTGAAAATCTTAAAACAGGTGGAATTATAAAGTTCGACATGATGGATGGTTTATTTTTAAATATTGATATTTTGGAGTGCCAACTAAATTCAGTACTTGAATTCACATGGGATAAAGATCGTGTCCGATTTGAAATACATAAAGAGGAAAATGGTTCTCTTTTACTACTTAAAGAATACATTCATGAATTAACTGACCATACACCGAAAGATATAGCTGGTTGGCATATTTGTCTTGACCTTTTTTCTTCAGTTTTAGAAGGAGAAGAGAAGGTGTTTTCAAAAGATGAGTGGGAATATTGGTTTGATAATTATAAGGTTAAGGTTGATGAGTTGAAAGATTAGGGATTAAATTCATGGTATTTATTATATAATTATTATATTATAAAAATGATTTTGTGGAAAAATAAGAATAGAGGTCAATATGAAAGTAAATCAATTAATTGCTAATAACATAAATAAACTTGATACTGTTATTCCATTTAATAAATCACTTGGTATTGCTGGTTTATCTGGATCTGGAAAAACAACTCTTTGTCAAACAATTGGTGAAGAATCAAAGAAGCGTCTAGTTTCCTTATTGCCAAAGGCTGAATATCAATATTTATTTCCTAATATTATGGAAACTAATTTTAGTGCAATTAAAATGGAAGAAATGCCTTTAGTACTTTTTTTAGGGAAATCATCAATTTCTTCCAATCCGCGTTCGACGATTGGTACTCATACAGGTGTTTTTAAAGAGATTCGTGAAAAATTAGCGGAAGAATTTAATCTTTCTCCTGAAGTCTTTTCATTTAATAATCAATTAGGTTGGTGTGCTGGCTGTAAAGGGCGTGGTACTACTAAAAATATTGAGTGTAAAAAATGTAAGGGGAAACGTTATAGTGAAGAAGTTGAACAACGTACTATTGAGTTATTTGCTGAATCACATACAATTTCGGATATTAACGATTTAAGTGTTGAATCTATTCTTTCATTAGCAGAAGAATTAAATATTAGTGAAGCAAAACAACATATATTGCAAAATATTATCAATATGAACATTGGTTATTTAACATTAAATCGAATTATGGGTACGTTGTCAGGTGGAGAATTAACACGACTTTACTTAGCTGAATTCATGGCAGTTAGTGAAAATACTGTAATTATTATTGATGAGATTTCAGTTGGACTTGATAATGAAACATTATTACAAATATTAGAAGAGATCAAGCAATTAGGGTGTAAAAATCAAATCTGGCTCATTGATCATTCAGATACAGTACTGGATACAACAGATGAGCAATTGTTCTTCGGACCTGGTAGCGGAAAATATGGTGGACAAATCGTGAAAGAATCACCAAGACCAAAACCAATACTATCGGAACGAAATTATGAAATGCCAACAGAATATTATACATTCCATGAATTATATTGCCGAAATATCCAAATGACTGAGTTTCAGATTCCTAAAAATAGACTTGTAACTGTTACAGGAGAGTCTGGATGCGGGAAATCTACACTTGTCAATGAGTGTTTAGCTACAGATTTCTTGAAACAATATCCAAAGGATAAACTAGTTATGGTAGGGCAAGATCGAAACCAATCGATTACAAGTCGATCAACTGTAGCAACTTTCTTAGATATTAAAAAGAAACTGACAAAGTATAGTGAAGAAATTGATGATATTTTTGAGCGCTCAATTGAGGATATTATTGATGAAATTCCAAATGAAGATATTGCGTATAAACGCTTGAGCCTACTAATCAAATTAGGACTGGGATATTTAACATTAGAACGAAAAACACAAACATTATCAACGGGTGAGTTTCAATGTGTTCATTTAGTT
>NZ_JBFTMA010000529.1:0-3644 GCF_056396725.1 Bacillus sp. 05T31 | reverse complement strand
GCTTGGACTACAAAATATAATGAGATTGACCAAGCTATGCCAGCTGTAAACGACTTATCTCAGTTTTTAAAAGAACAAAATRTTGAGTTTTACTTTGCTTTACCACCGTCCAAAACGAATGCWTTATCATTTAAATTACCTTCTCATATTCACACATATGCACAGGAAAATTTAAATTACTTTCTAAATAAACTTCCTGCRGACGTAAAGCCAATTAAACTCATGGAACATTTYAAGAAAAACTATAMAAATGAAGAAATACAAAGYATGTACTTYAAAACAGACCATCACTGGAATATGGATGGTGCCTTCTTAGGCTATCAATATATAATGAACACAATCGCGCAACAATCTTCTATATATAAAGGAAAAGAAATAAAAAAAGAAGATTACACTCGTACGTGTGCTCCAAATACACATCTAGTCGGAAGCTTTAACAACCAGTTATACCAACTGATCGATGCGACTGGAGAAAAACTATGCTACTACACACCGAAAGCTGGTTTCAACTTTACGAGCGTAGCTGCAAAAGATGTAAATGGCACAGTATATCGCACATTAGATGAACTATACGGCGTAGAAAAACAAAATGATACAACATCATACGCAGGTTATTATGCAAATGACTATCCAGAAATCGTCATCAAAAATAACAATGCACCAAATGATGTACGAGCTTTAGTCCTAAAAGACTCATTCGCAAACGCAATCGTGCCTCACTTAGCACAAAGCTTCAAACACACATCCATCCTCGACCTTCGTCACTATCACGAAAAGGATGTATATCAATACATTAAAGACAACAAYATTAACATGGTATTGTTTGTGTATAGTGATTCGAAYTTGAGYGGTGAKATGTTTAAGTTTAAACAATAAAAGAAGCCTCTTGTAAAAATTACAAGAGGTTTCTTTTCGATATTTACGAAAAAAATCAGTGGGGATAAATCCCCACTGATTTTTCACTCTATCTATAATCAACTTATAGATTTGGGTTGTTAAGCACGTTCACGTGTACAGCTTGTGAACCGATTTCGCTTGTTAGAACATCCTTCTCACCTAATACTTTGAATACTAATGTACCTTTGTCAGTGTACTTAGTAGTTAAAGTATTGTAGATGTCCGCATTGAAGTTTGGAAGTACAGAATCACTTGTTTGAGATACTGTTACATGACCAAGCTCTTGATCGAATAAATCGAAGTGAGAATTGCCATTTGTATCAAGATAAAGCTTACCTTGGTTGTCACCAGATTTTACAACACGTACTTTATGTTGTGTTTCTTTCGTTAAGTTAATACCTTTTACGATATCATCATTGTTACTTCCTTCAAGTTCTAACACAGTACCGATGTTAATTTTCTTCTCAACGAAGTTTTCTGTTTGAACTGGTTTGAAGTTTACAGATTTAATAGCGATTTTCTCTTGAACGATTTCGATTGTCGCTTTACCAGCAGTTGCCTCATTTTTCGTTAAGTGAATGTCAACTTTACCTGGTTTTTTAGCTGTCACGATAATCTTATCGCCTTCGATTTTAACATCAGCTAGAGCTGGGTTTTTAGACTCAACTTTATAGCCTTCTAAGTTCTCAGCATCAGAATATACACGGTCTGAAGTATATTTAGATAATTGGTACACAACTGTATTTCCAGCATTTAAGTCAAGTTTTGTATCAGGTGATGCACCGTAGTTACCTACTTTAGATACAAGCTCTAAGTTTCTGAATGCAACGTTACCTTCTGTTACGTTCACATATAATGAACCTAAAGTATCGCCATTACCGTTTTGGAAGTGAACTGTACCTTCGCCTACTTCGTTACCTGTAATACCAACAGTTTTTGTACCAATTGAACCAGCATCAGTCGTTACTACATCTAATCCACCTTCTGCAACTACACCAGTTTTCGGAAGAACTTCTTTAATTGCAGCTGTGTTAGCACCAAATGGATCGCCATATTGGTCAGTTGTTACGAATGTAACAGGTAATGTTTTATTTTGAACAACTTGTAATTTGTCTGGGTTAGCTTTTACTGATTTTAATGTACGAGAATCAGTAGTTACTTTAAATTTAACGTCTTTCGTTACATCGCCTACTTTAATAGTAAGTGTAGCTTCACCAGCAGCTTCAGCAGTAATGTAGTTGTTTACTACAGAGATAATACCGTGATTTGAAGACTTAATGCTAATTGAGTTTGGATCAACTACTTTATCTTCTCCAGCAATTGTAGCAACTACATTATGGATTTGTGCTTTTTCACCAACTACTAACGTTTGGCTGTTTAGCTTAAAGTCTTTTCCAGTAAGTTTATTACCGTATACGACACCATTTTTATCCGCATCTACCGCAAATGCAGTATTTTTAATTGCAGAAGCTGGTGTATCAAGGTTTTTCACTGTAATAATACCAGTGTTAGACACTGTTAAACCACCGCGTTTTGTAACTTGTACTTCTACTTTATAGTCACCGTGTGGAAGACCAACACCAAGTTTACCTGTAGAAGAAGTTGACTCTCCATTCTCAAAGATTCCTGCTGGTGAACCATCTGAGTTATTTGCTACAAATTTGACGTCATGGTTTGCTAAGTTTAAGTACTCAACATCAGCGTTACCTTTTTCATCGTTTAATTTGAAGGCAACTGCTTGACCAGAACGATCATCATCAAATGTAAGTTTTTCAACTGCTAATTTTTTAACTTCGTATACGAATTTCGTTACGAATGATTGATTTTTCACTTTTACAGTAAGATCTTTATTTGGAGCTACTTCTTACTAACATAGCAGCGAAAGAAGCGCGGTCAATTTTTCCTTCTGGATAGAAGTTTTCTTTGCCGTCACCTTTAACAATCCCAGCTTTTTCAACTGCTGCGATATATTTAGCAGCCCATGTATTTTTAGCATCTTTAAAAGATGGTTGAGCATTTTCATCAACTGGTAAATTTAAAATTTCAGTGAAAATAACAGCTGCAGAAGAACGATCAATTGTCTCATTTGGACCAAATGTACCATCTGGTTTACCAACAATTGCGCCTTTTTCTACTAAATAATTAATAGAATCTTCTGCCCAATGACCAGCTGGAACATCCGGGAATGATTTACCTGCTGCTGCTACTGGAGATACAATTCCTGCTACCATTGCTGCTGTCATTGTACCTGCGATTACTTTTTTGTAAGAGTTAGTCTTTGCCATTTTATAATTTTCCTCCTTCAGGACTATGTGCTACTAGTTTCATATCATATGTAATTTGAAAACTAGTTACTTAAAAAGCCATAAAACAATAAAAATACAAAATATTATGCGGAAAGTAGTTCACATAATAAAATGATACAAACCGTTAAATGTAAATATAAGGTTTAAATACCATTTTTTGAAACAAGTTCATCATACTATACAAAACTATTCGTTATCAAGAACTTTCTCAAAAGAAGATTCGACACATTCTGATAATTCAGTCTTTTTATCGTATTATTAAGATATTAATAATACTAAAATATAGAAATGAATAAACTGTTTTCCTATAAACCACTCTCACTGCGCTTCGTATATTTTTCATATCGAATACACAATTGGAATTATAGCACATATTTCCACTTCATCACCTAAATATTTTTTACAATAAATGCAATTTTCAGACTACATTCGACTTAAATT
>NZ_JBFTMA010000528.1:0-3128 GCF_056396725.1 Bacillus sp. 05T31 | reverse complement strand
GTGTGGGGTTACATGTTTACAATTATTTGCGGCGCTTATTTGTATTCTATTTTTAGGGGCACTACCGCGTTTATTTAAGGGATTACAAATTGATCTAATCGGTTTTTGGAACACAGTTGTGTTTCTTGGAGAGAAGTTACTTCAACCAGGTGAAATTACGTATGGATTTCGGAATTCAAGAAAGTTATTTCCACAAATATGGATTCATTATGTAGAGACAATGTTTGTATTTATTTCGGCATTTATACTATCTTTACTCATTGCGTATCTTATCGTTGTGTGGGTATTACAGCGCTCTCAATCAAAGCAACGTATGTGGAATGGGATTTTCGTCGCACTTGAAAGTATTCCGGACATTTTATTAATTTTATTATCTCAACTTCTAGTAGTAATAATCTTTCAAAAGACAGGTTTTATGCCAGTGAAATTTGCAGGACTTGGAGAGGAAAGGGCTCGCCTGTTACCAATAATATGCCTTACTTTACCTACAACATTATTATTTATTAAGTTACTACTATTACGTTTCAGAGAAGAATTAGAGAAAGATTATAGTATATTTGCTAAGAGTAAAGGGCTAAGTTTAAGACATATTTTGACGCACCATATTTCAAGAAATGTCCTGTTAACAACAGTCTATTATGCAAAAACGAATATTTTATTTATGCTGTCAAACTTATATATTATTGAATGGCTGTTTAATACGTACGGTATGTTCGTTTTCGTGAAAGAAAATTCAAAATTAGAAATATTTACAGTGAGTTTAGTTTTATTATACGTACCGCTTTTTATACTATTTCGTTTATTACATACGCTTTTACAAAATGTTATAAAGGGGCGTGTGTAACATGTGGCAAGTTGTAAAAAGAGATGTGAGATTTTGGCTAGGTGTTACTTTTTTGAGTGTACTAATGATTGTTAGTATTGGAAATACGCTGTTTTTCGATGGGAATATTCGTGAACTAACGATGATGTATAACGAAAAAGGAGAATTAGAGGCTGCTCCGTTTTCACCGTCGAGTAAATTTTG
Organism: Bacillus sp. 05T31; assembly: GCF_056396725.1. NCBI lineage: Bacteria > Bacillati > Bacillota > Bacilli > Caryophanales > Bacillaceae > Bacillus > Bacillus sp. 05T31. Next base: position 2,101 of record NZ_JBFTMA010000528.1, on the reverse strand, counting down.
GTTTGGAACTGATGAGAAAGGCCGTGACCTGTTCCAGTTAATAATAGAAGGAGCGAAATGGACAGTTGGTGCAAGTATCGTTATCGCAGTTTTACGTGTAGTAATTGGAGGAGCTATTGGTTTATTACTTGGTATGTACAGTAAACGCTCATTTCCAGTTATCTCATCTTTTTTTGATCCGTTTAGTATTGTACCAATGATTATGATTTCCTATTTTATGTTAAATGCAGTTTTAATGTTCGAAAGTGGAGAGGCTGCTGCTCCGTTTCATTTACGGGTTGCGTTTCAAATTATAGTTCTTGCGTGCCTTGCTGTACCGACTGTTATGTTGTATGTGGCGCAAGAAGTAAAACGTATTAAGAATGAAGAATTTATGTTGGCGGCCACTGTGCTCGGCGGAAGTAAGTGGCAGAGGTTGAAACGCCATGTATGGCCGCATATGTTACCATCATTTCTTTTATTAGTAGCCCAGCAATTTGTAAGTACTTTATTACTCCTCTTGCATCTTGGTTTGTTGAAATTATTTTTTGGCGGAACAATAATTTTTGGCGCTATAGATGCAGATAGTGTAACAAAGGAATGGACTGGCCTAATTGGTCAAAACTTCCGTCACTTAACTACTCATACATGGATTGTACTTATACCAATCGCTTTCTATAGTATGACAGTCTTGTCAGGGAATCTAATTAGCAATAGTATGCAAGATGCAATTAAACTAGGAAATGTTAGAAGAGCGAAACAGAAGAATGAAGAGGTGAAAGTAGAGAAACAAATACAGCCTACCGTGAATGATTTTTCATTTCATAGAGAGGTACAAAAATAAATAAATAAAGATAGCTGAAGACAATTTGTTTTCAGCTATCTTTTTTGTTTAAAGTGGTGGTAAATCAATCTTACCTTCTTCAAATAATTCTTTTATCATATGTTTCGTATAACCAGCTGCTTGACCAAATGTGATTTTTGCTGGCATTGGTGCTTCATTTACATCTACAACTACATCAATAATGCATGGTTTACTTTGTTTTACCGCATTTTCAAAGGCAGGAAGTAAGTCATCTAACTGTTCGACGCGGTATCCAATACCACCGCACGCCTCTGCGTATTTTGCGAAATCAGGATTCGTTAAGTCTGTACCGAATTCGATATTTCCCATAACTTCTTGTTCAAATTTAATCATAGCAATTTTATTATTGTTTAATACAACAACAACGATTGGCAGTTTATATTTAACAGCTGTTACGAAATCATTCATTGTCATTCCAAATCCGCCGTCACCACAAACTGCAAACACTTGTTTATCCGGGAAAGCAATTTGTCCAGCAAGTGCACCAGGTAAACCACAGCCAAGTGTTGCAAGCCAACTAGAAATGATAAATTTCTGGTTTGTCATACGGAAGTGCCTTGCAGTCCATACTGTTACATTTCCGACATCGACTGAAAGAATTGCGTCATCTTCTGCTACTTTCTGCAATGCATGCATAACTCGTTGTGGTTTAATTGGAGTAGAAGAATCTTCTTCTTGAGTGTGTAATTTTTCTTCCCACTTTTTCATCATTTCTTGATGTTGCTCTAAGAAGGAATGGTCCTCGTGTTTTTSTACATTTTCAATTAACCATTTTAATGTTTTATCAGCATCACCAGCTAAGCCGATATCTGTCGTATAACGTTTCCCGATTTGTGTGGGGTCTGTATCAATATGAAGTGTTTTTGCTTTTTCGGGTAAGAAACCAGTGAACGGATAAGAAGTGCCCACCATAATTAAAGTATCTGCATGCTTCATTGCTTCATAAGAAGGTTTCGTCCCGATTAATCCTAATCCACCGATACAAAGAGGGTGTTCATCAGGAACAATCCCTTTAGCTGGTAATGTAAGTACGATTGGAGCACCGATATGTTCTGCAAATGCAAGTAAAGACTCTCTCGCATGTTTCGCTCCTTTCCCGGCTAAAATAACAGGTTTTTTCGCTTCATTAAGTGCGAGTTTCGCCACAGTTAAATCGTCTTCTTGCGGAAATATTTCAGGTAATGTAAAGGAAGAGCTTGTAATACSTGCACCATTTTTCACTTCAAATTTCGGAACATCATCTGGAATGGTTAGAAC
>NZ_JBFTMA010000527.1:0-3129 GCF_056396725.1 Bacillus sp. 05T31 | reverse complement strand
CTTGTACGATCCTCATCATCAATATGTAAGGCTCCTGTATTTCCATCTAGTTCAAATTCTTCTGGAATCTTTATCTTCAAAGTTTGTGAAGATTCCATTTTAATTACGTTCGCCGTATCACTAAATGTAATTCCCTCTGTATAAAGTTTATCCTTTACTTCTTTAATGGCGTTTCCTAAAGATATTTTATTTACAGGGTCATAATAAAAATTATTCTCTTTATTATATTTATTTGTAAATTGGATTACATTTTGCAGTTGTAATTTCGTTGTATCTGGCAAATCACTTTGAGCGATTTCTTCCATATTTAAACTAGGTAATTTCGCAATTAAATTTTCGATTTGTTTCTTTATTCGAACATCTGGTTGTTTCATTAATGTATTTATAAAGATTTCTTGCTTTCCATCGTTCGACATAGATTGCTTTAACTTTTTAATTATCGTCTCTTGAATATCACTTTCTAACTTTCCTGCAAGTTCTGTATCATATTCTGATACTTGTTTTTTTACATCTGTTAAATATTTTTGAATTGCTGAAGCATCAGCTAAAATATTTGGTTCTTTCTCTGAAAGCATAAATTGATTTGCAATAATTTTATTTGCCGATTCCAGTGAGCTTAACTGCTTTAAAGCATCACCTGCACCCATCTCACTCATGTATTGATTAAATTGACTCGAAAAATTATTAGCTAACAAATTATTATCAGATTGCATTTTTTGAAAGTTATTAAAACCTTCCAAATAAGTATTATTAGATTTATTTCCTTCATCTAATGTTTGACCAAACCCTTTTAAGACATCCTGAAATCCTTTAAAACTATTAACAGAAATTCCTGTATAGTCTTGTACCGTTTTAAATTGATTTGTATAATTTGCCAACGGACTATGTACATCTTTTTTGTACATATTTGTTTGAGTGTTTCCTTTTTCAATTATTTTACCTATATTATCTTGTGCGCCTTGCAATTTTCCGATAATACTTGCAAAATAAACATCAATTATTTGTTTATTAAAGTCCTCCAAAATCATAGAAGCTGTATTTTCAGCTTCAGCTTTCAAATCTTTATTCCCAGTCGCGTTTACTTTGTAGTTTAACGTTAATTTCTCCGGCAGTTCTGAATCAATCGCAACGGCCTTCCTAGAAAAATCATTAGGTATTACAATCATCATATTGTAATTATTATTTTTCAAACCATTTTCTGCTACTCCGCGACTAACTACGTACCATTCTTGTTTCGTATTTTTATTTACATTTTTAACAAATTGATCTCCAAACGCTATTTTATTCCCTYCAAATACAGTACCTTGATCTTCATTTACTAATGCAACTGTCATTTTTTGCGTGCTATTCTCATTAGCTTTCTTAACATTTTGATTTAATGCTAAATAGGAGACTCCTGTTGATAGCACAAGAGCTAAAATAATAAACAACAAGATGCTCCACTTAAACTTTTTCACTACTTATCACTCCTGCGGCTGCGAGTCTATTAAGTTAAGGACTCCTTATCTTACTCTAGTTTTAAAGCAATTTAGCCATACAACGAAAGTTGCATGGCTAAATTATATATTTCTTTTGCCCGTTTTTATTGTAGACCGAAATTACGAGAAAGATCTTCGTCGTGTCTAGCAACAGCCTCTGCAGTTTTATTAAGCTGCATATTAATTTCTTGTAATAGCTCTGCGAAGTTTTGTACTTTTGGTTTTAATTGATTGAACTGTTGATCAAAACCTTCGAAAGCACGACCTTCCCATTCTCCTCTTAATTCATTTTGTAAGTTTTGTAAYTGACGTAAAATRTCCTCAATTTGATTTGCACCTTGTCCATATCGAGTCGCTTTTGATTTAAGCTCCTCTGGTGACATACGAATTTGTCCTGCCATTATTAAATCCCCCTTAAAATTTTAAAATAGTAAAATTAACCCAAAATCAATTCTACAAATTGATTATATCAATAATTTAAAAATTTCTAAACAAAAAAATGATATTTTTCCAAAATTTCTCTTTTAACATAATAACATTATATTATATAATATAAATTTATTGTTTTTCTAAAGGACTGCTAAGCGTTTCTACCTCTATTTAATAATAAAAAGAAAACTTTTTTTACCCAAAATTCAGAATATAACCTTTACAAATTACATACTCATTTTCTTTTTCTTGTTTCTTCGCCCACTTAAAATCGTTTTCTCACTTCAACGTCATGATTACTTGTCTTTCAACGAAGCCAAAATCTTCGTACATTTCTTTTGCAAAGTTCCCTGTAAATACATTCAAGCGAATTTCTGAATACTTTTCTTGTAGTTCCTTGATCCCAGCTTTCATTAGTTTTCGTGATAATCCTCTCCCGCGATACTCTGAAAAAACATACAATTCATAAATAAAACCGAGTTTTTCACGAGAGAAATAGTCCACATTTTCTCCTATTAGTATCCATCCCACTACTTTATTTTCTTCYTTWRTRACTAWATAATATGCCCCTTTTTCTAYTAWWGGYTTTGTAATTTCAATCGCTTTTTCYKTACTTARYTGACAATTYCCTCTCGTTCCTTCGAAAAGTGATTGAGCTGCATAATGTAATATTTGTTTCGTTTCTTCCTCATCCGCTTTTGTAATCATTCCTTTCTCCCTCCTGCCCTCTAATCATCATTGAAATACCATTTTCAAGACCGTCTGACTCAATTACAATTGTCATCAATCCTTTTCCGTACTTGTTTCATGTAACTCGCCCTTCGCCCAAAACGCAGCTTGTCCAGCTCCTATCTTCACTTTTTCTTTATCTGATCCGCAAACAAATCCTTCTCCTTGTACAATTAGAAGCAGTTGAGATACAACTGCTTCATGATATCCAATAACTCCATTCGGTTGTAAATGCATAGAACCGATATGTATATTCCCTTGATGTTTTAATATTTTTGACATTATAAAGTTAGATTGAAATGCTGATATATGCTCTCCCACTTTTTCACTGAAATCAAAAATTTTCATTTCTGATCCTCCTTATATGTATAAAACCATTCTCACTGTTTGCAGCATATGTCCTTCGAAATCTTCTTCAAATTGCTCTAAAGCCGCAAAACCTTTTGCTTCATAAAATCGTTTTCCTTTTTCATTTTCCGCTTCTACATGAATG
>NZ_JBFTMA010000526.1:0-3132 GCF_056396725.1 Bacillus sp. 05T31 | reverse complement strand
CACTGGGGCAAGGGGATATAATATGAAAATCTTTAATGCGGTTACAAGTGATGTGAAAGAAATTTATAATCTCATTGAAATGTATGCAAAAGAAGGAGTTGTTTTGCCGCGTTCTCTTTTGTCTCTCTATCAATATTTACAATGTTTATATGTTATGAAAGAAGGAGAGGAAGTCGTTGGAGTTGCTGGTTTACATGTGTTAGGAGAGGATCTTGCAGAAGTACGATCGTTAGTAGTTTCGCATACATATGCAGGAAAAGGGATAGGGCGTATGCTCGTGAGTCATGTGATGGAGGAAGCGACGAAAATAAATGTAAAAAGAGTGATTTCTTTAACGTATGAAACAGTATTTTTTCAAAAGTGTGGATTTGATTTTGTAAATAAAGAATTGCTGCCAGAGAAAGTATGGGTTGATTGTAGACATTGTCCAAAAGTCAATTATTGTGATGAAGTGGCGATGATACGGTATGTTGGGTGAAATTTTTAGAGAGAAAAAAGGCCCACTATTATTTAAGAAATAGTGGGTATCTATATTTTAATTAGAAATGAGATGTTGTTAAGAATTTGAATTCGTTTGTCTTACTGCAAAATTAAAAATGGGATTTTTAAGCTCATAGTTATAAGTAGAACCATCGACAAGTCCTACAACTTTATCGCTATCATAAAGGTCGAGCATAAATTGTGCCATTTGTTTTGCAGTGTGGAATTTCGGTACAACATTATCGTATTGGAACTCATCAATATTAAATGAACGTTTCGCAAATTCTGTTTCAGTTGCACCAGGAGCTAAAACTTTTGCTTGTAGTTTTGCACCTTGTTCTTTCAGTTCGTGAGATAATCCTTCTGTAAATGCACTTACATAAAATTTCGTAGCGCAATACGTAACAGCATTGGCAACAATCGTGTATCCACCGCCTGATGAAACGTTAATAAGCTGTGTTCCTTCGGTCATTGAATAATCTCGAACGAAAAGGGAAGATAGTATTGTTAGTGCTTCTATATTTACATGCAACATCGTTTCTATCTTGTTTAAATTTTGTTCAGCAATTGAGGCGAAATTACCAAAACCTGCGTTGTTAATCCACGTTTCAATTTGAAAACTTTGTAGACTTTCATAAAATTTATAAACTTCTTCAGTGACTGATAAATCAGTTCTTCGAATGACAACATCCAATTCCGGATGCATTTCGTTAATTTTCAATTTTAATTTTTCTAATTCTGCTTGTCTTCGAGCTACAAGTATTAAGTTTTTTCCGCGAGATGCAAAGGCTAAAGCGGATTCATAGCCAATTCCTGAACTAGCACCAGTAATAACAGTATATTTCATATAAAAGCCTCCTAAATTCAAATTAATTTATCATGGTTAGATTGTATTTGTTAGAGTATACTCTAAGTCAAATGTTTTTTATAATTTGGATAAGGCAGTAAAATATATGAGAGTAAATGGCGTGCGGAGGGAGAATGGTTATGTACACAATTAGCGAGGTAGCTAAATTATTAGGAGTGAGCACACATACATTACGTTATTATGAAAAGGAGAACATATTAATTGCAAATCGCGATGCAAATGGGAATAGATTGTATGAAGAGTCACATATAAAGTGGTTGCAGTTTGTAATGAAATTAAAACAAACACAAATGCCGATAGCGAAAATAAGAGAATATGCTAGATTATATTTAGAAGGGGAGCATACAACCGAAGCTCGTTTACAGCTCTTAGAAGATCATAGGAAATCTATTCAGATTCAAAGAGAAAATTTAGAAGTTACAGAGAAGATGCTCGAAAATAAAATTATTGCATACAAAGACTCGTTGAAAAGTAAATAGCGTACAAAATATTTCGTTCTTTGTTGCATGTTGAAAAGGGAGTACAGGTCTTTGTTTTGGAATTTATCTATGAGTATTTAATTATAATGTGCCGATAAATTAAAAAAGAGCAGTTAGCTAAAAGCAACTGCTCGATTCAAAGGGATCTCCAAGGGGGGAATGGAGAAAATATTATGTTACTACCATTATTGACAGATTATTAAGAAATATACATGTGGATTTAAGAAATTTAAAATATTTTTTAGTTAATAGAATCCGGGTGTTGACACTTTATCAATTGGTCATGTAGAATGTTTATGAATGACATTCAGTCATTTTTTCTGTGGAAGGGTGTAGATAAGCAACTTTTATATGTAGTTAGCTTAATAACGGAACAAATATAAGGATAAATGAGGATGATATTGGTTTTTTAAATAGTAGTTAGAGTGAGATTATATTTTTTAAATCAAAAATGACTGACGGTCAGTCAGTAAATAATAGAAGGTGAGAGATATGAAAAATAAAGCTTGGTTATATGTCACATTAACATGTATCTTTGAAATTTTTTGGGTGTTTGGTTTTAATACAGCTCATACTTGGTGGCATTGGGTCATTATTGTAGGAGTTATCGCTGTTGATTTTTACTTCCTATCGAAAGCGTGCGAACATCTTGCAACAGGGACTGTATATGCTGTGTTTGCCGGAGCTGGTACGGTTGGTACTTTCCTAATGGATGTATTCCTTTTCGGCGGCAGTTTCAGTTTAGGAAAGCTATTCTTTATCGTAATGGTCGTAGCGGGCGTTATCGGTTTAAAATTAGCTGATAATAAAGAAGAAACCGCGGAAGAAATTGTGAAAGGAGCTGCTTAAAWTGGGTTGGTTTTTCGTATTTTGTGCTGCAATTAGTGAAATAGTCGGTGTGATAGGCCTTAAAATGTATAGTAAAGATAAGACGTTAGCAAATGGAGCGATTTATATAGGTGGATTTGCAACTTCCTTTGCATTCTTATACACATCTTTCTTGTTCTTACAAGTAAGTGTAGCTTATGCGGTTTGGATTGGCATTGGAACAGCAGGAGCTGTTTTATTAAATATGTTTCTGTTTGGTGAATCGAAAAGTAAGGCACGTTTGATTAGTGTAGCTCTTATCGTATGTGGAGTTACGGGGTTAAAAGCTCTTTCATAAGAAAAGGATATTAAAGTTAAATCTCCTAACGATTTGTTGGGAGATTTTTATTATGAAAAGTGCACGATGATTGACAGTACAGCTAGTTATTTTATAAAATGAGTGACAGTCATTCAATACGCGTGTGAAAGGGTTTAGAT
>NZ_JBFTMA010000525.1:0-3135 GCF_056396725.1 Bacillus sp. 05T31 | reverse complement strand
AGTTTAGAGTGGGGACTTCTTAGTTCAGAGACGAAAACATCTTTCGTATTCGTTCGTGTTAGACATCTTCATACAAATGAGTAAAGTTAAATTTGACGTCTTAATAATGAGCAGGGGGTTTTTAGCCACTGCTCATTATTAATTATTGCTAATAGGGAAGATAATTATTTAACTACCCTATATATGTTTACTTTTAGTATGAAAAGTGTGTAAAATCAATGTGATACATAGAAAAAGGGTGGGGAATTACGTGCAAATTAGCAGTGCGATTTTATGTTTCGTCTTATATGCATATGTTATTATTGCGGCGGTTTATTTTGGGATAAGTTTTTACGCCTATCGTTTAGCAAATAATAGTGAATATGAAGAAACATACAAATGGGTGAAAAGATATTTGTCACCTGTACTAGAAATTATGAATGGATTTGTTCTTTTTTTATTTATTGGATTAATTGCTTTCTCGACGAGTTTAGTAGGGAATAAGACTACGTTATTTGTACTAGGTATCATTATTTTTATGCTATTAGGAATTCGGATTGGTAATACGGTGTTTTGGAACGAAAGAAAAATAGATGGTTGGACAGGGATGTTTATTCCATGTATGTTAGCTGCAATTGTGACGAATATAGAACATGAATATTATCAATTACATTTTTGGCTTATCATTGTTTTAACAATCCTCTCTGTTTTGTATATAAGTACTGTCGTGCTAACATACATCGCAAATGAAAAAGGAGATGCAAAAGGTGCGCACTTCTTTAGAAGGCGTGCATTATTATGGAGTGTGCCGACGATGGCAGTTATAGGAATTATTGCGATATTAGTAAATGGATATCAATTTACTAATTGGCAATTGTTTTTAGAAACTTGGTGGATCTTCATTGTTTCGCTTGTAGCTTTTTTAGGCGCAACACATTATTTATTCCATCAACATCATTACATATTGGCACTGTTATTCGCATTTACACAACTTTTATTTGCTTTTTTCGGACAAGAAACGCTATTGTTCGTTTTTGAAACATTTAGTTCATTTGGAAATATATTTGTATTTGGTATGTTAATTTTCGGTATCGCGTTTTATTTACAACAGTATTTTTATATGCAAAAACAAAAATAAGAAGTATATACAGGTTTTTGTAGCGAATTTAAAGTATGTTACAATAAAAGTACATAGTATTTGATGTTATTGGAGGAATTCCTGTGGGCGAAAAAGAGAAAGAATTTGCTGTTATTGGGCTTGGCCGTTTTGGTGGAAGTATTTGCCGTGAATTAGCTCAATTAGGTATGGAAGTAATGGCAATTGACTCAGATGAGGATAAAATTAATGAGTTTGCAAATATAGCTTCGCATGCTGTAATTGCAGATTCAACAGATGAGATGGTATTAAAAAGTCTTGGTATTCGTAATTTTGATCATGTAGTCGTTGCTATTGGAGATAATTTGAATTCAAGTATTTTAACAACGTTAATTTTGAAAGAATTAGGTGTGAAAAATATTACTGTAAAAGCTCAAAATGACTATCATGAAAAAGTGTTAAGTAAAATAGGGGCAGATCATATTGTGCATCCAGAACGAGATATGGGAAAAAGGATTGCTAATAATATCGCATCAAGTAATGTGTTAGATTACCTAGAGCTTTCAGATGAGCATAGTATTGTAGAGATTATCGCAAATAAAAAAATTGATGGGCACTCTTTAATTGAATTAGATATTCGTGCGAAGTTTGGTTTGAACATTGTAGCAATTAAACGTGGAAAAGAAGTTATCGTATCCCCTCGAGCTACAGAAAACGTTCAGGCGGGAGATATATTAATTGTAATTGGTCATGACGATGAAGTAGATCGTTTTAAGCATTTTTTAAGATAAGAGAAAAGGACAATGCCGAGGAGGCATTGTCCTTTTTCTTATATTTCCATAATGATTGGTAAAATCATTGGACGACGTTTCGTTTTTTCGTATAGGAATGGTGCTAATGTGTCTGTAATCTCATTTTTAATTTCAGACCATTGTGTTGTTTTTCGCTCCATTACTTTTTCTAAATGTGTTGTAATTAATGTTTGAGCATCGTTGATTAAATCGCTGCTTTCACGCATATAAACGAAACCACGCGAGATGATATCAGGTCCTGCTGCAACTTTAAATTCTTTCATATCAATGCTTACAACTACAATAACAAGTCCTTCTTCAGAAAGAATGCGACGATCACGTAATACGATATTACCGATATCTCCAATACCATTTCCATCGATATAGACAGAGCCAGATGGGATTTTCCCAGCTACGCTTGCTTCATCAGAACGTAAAGCAAGAACATCTCCATTATCCATAATGAAACAATTTTCTTCTGGAATACCACAATCATTCGCTAATTTCATATGCATACGTTGCATACGATATTCACCATGAATTGGCATGAAATATTTCGGCTTAATAAGACGTAGCATTAACTTTTGTTCTTCTTGTCCACCGTGTCCACTCGTATGAATATTTGAGAGTTTACCATGGATTACATCAGCACCAGCGYGGTACAACATGTTAATTATACGACTTACACTAATTGTATTGCCTGGGATTGGTGAAGAAGAGAAAACAACTGTATCGCCAGGGATAATTTGAATTTGACGATGTGTACCATTGGCGATACGTGAAAGTGCTGCCATCGGCTCCCCTTGACTACCTGTACATAACATAACAACTTTATTAGCTGGTAGGCGGTTTAGCTGAGATGTGTCTATGAATGTATCCTTTGGACACCGGATATAACCAAGGTTTTGTCCGATTTCAATAGCCGCTTCCATACTTCGACCGAATACAGCTACTTTACGATTGTTTTCAACAGCAGCCTCAACAACTTGTTGTAAGCGATGGATATTCGATGCAAAGGTTGCGAATATAATGCGACCGTCTACTTTGCGGAATATATCTTGAATACTATCACCAACGCGGCGCTCAGACATCGTAAAGTTTGGCACTTCACTGTTTGTACTATCAGATAAGAGACAAAGTACACCGTCTTTTCCGATTTCGGCCATTTTTGTTAAATCTGCTGGCTCACCTACTGGTGTGAAATCAAATTTGAAATCACCTGTATGAACGACTTGTCCTTGAGGTGTTTTCACAACAACTCCGTATGAA
>NZ_JBFTMA010000524.1:0-3137 GCF_056396725.1 Bacillus sp. 05T31 | reverse complement strand
AGGCTATATTTATCAATGTATTGAATACATTTCAGAACAAAGTACATTTGATGATAATGTGTATCAGTTAATGCAAAATATTGTATTGGAATTAATCATTCAAGTAATACAAGAACAGGAAGTACAAGTGCGAATTACATAAAAATGATTATATTCTCTTGAGTAGCTGATTATTTTTATTCGTAGCGTATCAACGCGTAATCTTTTGTAAATCATTCAGTGCTACGAAATATCCTCCAAACGGTTTATCCTCATTACATTCAATTTTATATTTATGAAGGATGGTTGTTGCCAACTGGGATAGTTACTTAATTGTGTGAATTTCTTTAGATTTATGTTTTAAATAAGTGCTAACAAATTTGTAAACGTACTTGCTAACACTTATTTAAAACGGACATAAAATTGGCGTATATGTTGCTTGAATAAATAAGTTAATTAAATAAAATAGATAATTAACTGTATTAACCTGAGCTGTAATATAAAAAGTATTCACTCCTTTATGACAAAACTCTCAACTTAAATAGTAAAACATGTTTATCGTAATTTTCCAAACACCAATTATATTTTTTTAGAATAATTGGGTGGACAGCTTCTTCTGTAGTATCGACTTCAGTATAGCCGTATTTTTTATAAAAGCTTTCTAGTTCTTCAAAAGGAAGACAATACACATTTTGTATTTGTAATTTTTTCGCAGTTTGTACTAAAAATGAAACAAGTTCCCCAGCTAATTGTAGACCTCTGAATTTAGGAAGAATGAAAATTCCACCCATTTCAATTGTATCTTCATCTATTTGGACTAAACGTCCAACACCCGCATACTCTTTGTTGTATGTAATGATCGCAACCTTATCTCGTGATAAATCACTCGGTACAAATCCGATTGATTCGTATTGGTTATTAATCCATTCTATATCATTAGGTATAGCTAGTTGAATTTCCATTTTTAGGCCTCCATTTGAAATGTTTTAATATTTCTATTATATAAAGAACGATACGAGTTGTAATTCATAATTGGCACAATAAATTATGAAAATAGGAGAAAACGGTATCATTTTTAATAACAGTTCAAGTTTTGAAGAATAGTGCATACAATATAAAGTGTTTTCCTTTCTTCATTTAAGTTTTACGTATATAATTTAAAAGTACTATTTTTATTTTATATTTTTTATATTTATAACAGAATAGAGGTTTAAAAATGGGTGTTAAAATCATTACGGATAGTGCGGCGGATTTACCGGTAGAATTGCTGCAAGCATATGATATTGATTTAATTCCACTCCGTGTATATGATGAAGCAGAAACAGAGTATTTAGATGGGGTTACATTAAAATCGGTTACATTACTGCAAAAAATGAGAGAAGGCGCAGTTTATAAAACGTCATTGCCTTCACTTGAAACATTCCAAGAAAAATTTGTTTCCTATGCAAAAGAAGGTAATCCTTGTATATATTTAGCCTTTTCATCTGAATTGTCTGGTACATATCAATCGTCAGTTCTCATTAAAGAAGAAGTGAAAGAAACATTCACTGATTTAGATTTAGAAATTATTGATACAAAATGTGCCTCACTCGGTCAAGGTATTGTCGTATTAGAAGCTGCAAAAATGGCAAAAGAGGGCGCATCAAAAGAAGAAATATTAAACCGTGTCGCTTTTCTAATGAACCATATGGAACATATCTTCACTGTAGCTGACTTACAGTACCTWGTKAGAGGTGGGCGTTTAAGTAAAGTAGCTGGTTTTATCGGTGGTTTATTAAACATTAAGCCRATCTTAAATGTGGATGAAGGAAAACTTGTACCACTTGAAAAGGTAAGAGGGAAAAAGAAAGTATTAAGCCGAATTGTTGATATTATGGAAGAGCGTGGGAAAGACCTTAAAGGTCAAACAATCGGTATGACTCACGGTGATGATTTAGAAACTGCCGAAGCATTAAAAGCATTAATTACTGAAAGATTCGGCTGTGAAGTATTTATCGTAAATACAATTGGAGCAGCAATCGGAGCGCATACAGGACCAGGTGCGTTAACGTTGTTCTTCTTAAATAAAGTAGAGTAAAGGATTGATCTTCTGATCAATCCTTTTTTCTTTAAATTAAATATAGAATTTATTATTTATGAGTGCCTTGTTTTTTAAGTAAGAAGGTATAAAAGAAACAAGTGAAGGCTAGTACTAAAAGAGTTGCGGATCCTCCAGAATATCTTACTATTTTTCGTGTTGAATCGTTTTTAGGTTTTACAATCATATTTAATAAATAATTCGATAAACTAAATTATAGGATGTGATATTTGGAATTCATCTATTAAGCCTATTTAATTTAGTTTCGGTTACAATAGATGCCCTCAATGTAATCGGCAAGTTTAACCAATCATATTATTTAAATTAAGAATGATAGTTAACTTTTGATTCAATCCTTTTTAAATTCTAAAATAATTGTTTTATGCGAATGAAAAGTATGTAATTACTTCTTAACTTTCTCTTTAAAAGGCAAGATATATACAATTCGGAATTTAATAGAAATTTATATAGAATTAAAAGATTGGCAAACAGTAACTAAACTTATAGATGAGGCATTTGAAATTTTATCGATTTGTGATGTACCGTATGCCCATGTTCAACTATATGGATTTAAAGCGGAAAAATCTAGAATATGGGCAGATTATAATGGATATGAGAAGAATATGAAAACAGCAATATAGCTTAGTTGCCGCATTAGCTTATAAATTGGGGGATTATTATTATGAGAATCGCTCATATAAATTATCTGCTAAGTATTTTAAACTATCAGCTGAAAATAAAATGGATTAAAACAGGGTTTCAGTAATATGTTTTCTTAGTTTATAAATTATTAGAGGTTATCCTAAAGAGTACGTGTTTTAACGCTCTTAGGGAGAAACTTTTTTTATCCCGCATTAGCGGTTCTGTATGGAAAGAAAAGCTAATGTGAATTGCATATGCGAAGCAAAATAAAAAAGAAAAAGCCAATGTCCTAATGAAGTGACCCCTAAAAATTAGACACGGTTATTTCATTAGGCAGCTTGATAAAAGTGAGTCCGGTATTGCACCGGGCTCATTTTTAATTTTGCCTTTATCCGTTTTGTATTATAATAATCTATATATTTTTCTAATTCTATTTTGA
>NZ_JBFTMA010000523.1:0-3146 GCF_056396725.1 Bacillus sp. 05T31 | reverse complement strand
TGCTGTCATCGCACTATTCGGTGCTGCTATTATGATTATTTTTGGAATTGTAGATTTACATACTGCTTTCACATCRCATATTCAATGGGAAACRATYACCCTTTTAATTGGGATGATGATTCTCGTACATATTACGAGTCAATCAGGCGTATTTGAATTTGTAGCCATAAAAGCAGCAAAAGCAGCTGGCGGAAAACCAATCCGCATTTTATTATTACTATCCCTATTAACTGCTGTCGGTTCTGCATTTTTGGACAACGTAACAACCGTATTATTAATCGTACCTGTTACACTATCCATTACACGTATTTTAAAAGTAAATCCTGTTCCTTATTTAATTTCAGAAGTACTATTTTCAAATATAGGCGGAACAGCAACATTAATTGGTGACCCGCCGAACATTATGATTGGATCAGCTAATAAGCATTTAGACTTTAATGCCTTTTTACTAAACTTAGCTCCAATCGTAATCATTATTTCTATCGTTACACTTGGCATTATTTACTTCATGTATCGCAACAAACTAAAAACAACGCCTGAGCAAATCGAAAAGCTAATGGCATTAAATGAAAAAGATTATATTAAAGATCAGAGCCTCCTTTTAAAATCCATTACGATTTTAGGACTAACTATTTTAGGCTTTGTACTTCATTCTATTATTCATGTAGACGCTGCCGTTATTGCGATGACAGGTGCTACACTTCTTATGTTAATCGGTGTGAAAGAACATGATATTGAAGATGTATTTGCCCACGTTGAATGGGTAACAATTTTCTTCTTCGCTGGACTATTCGTTCTCGTTGGCGGATTAATTGATATCGGACTTATTTCTTCACTCGCAAAAGAAGTACTCGACGTAACAAATGGCGATATCGGTTTCGCTGCTATACTTATCTTATGGGTATCTGGCATCGCATCTGCGACAATTGATAACATCCCATTTGTCGCAACGATGATTCCACTTATTCAAGATTTAGCTACAGGACTCGGACTATCTGTCGATTCTCCGCAAATTGAAGTACTATGGTGGGCGTTATCACTTGGAGCTTGCCTAGGAGGCAACGGAACATTAATTGGAGCATCAGCAAACGTAGTCGTTGCTGGTATTGCAAAACGTGAAGGACATGGGTTCTCTTATATGGACTTCTTAAAAATCGGTTTCCCCTTAACGATCATTGCGCTATTGTTATCACATGCTTACATTTATTTACGTTATTTAATGTAGAAGTTGTATTGCATGAAATTATGTCGTCAAATAAAAAAGGTTTGCAGCACTATGCTACAAACCTTTTTTCATCACCAAAATATACCTATAATTGCTAATCCACCTAAAATCATACCACCAATTTGTCCGATGATTGCTGGTGATAATTGAACACCTTTCCTCACTTCAACAACCGGTCTTTCGTGTCTTAGTTGCTGCACTTCACTTTGAAGTTGATGCATACTTCCATGTAGCTCTTTTATAAGCTCCTTTAATTCAGCGACCTCTTCGTTTACTGGTTTTGCTTTTTCTAAATTCATCTCGCATAACTCCTTATAAATTAAATCAGTATATTGTAAAATTTCGCCAATTATCGTTATATCTCCTGCATACTATATATTCAACAATTCTATTTTTTATAGTTTCTTTTCACACCTAAAAAACATAGCTTCATTAAAATTTAGCAGGTGTACCTTGGTGAAAATACATTTGCCACCTTCCTTCTCTAAATTTCCAAATTGAACTACGTAACGAGTGTTGATTATTTATTTCATTGAATATTCGATAAGTAGTTAATACTACATCTTTGGATAAAGGATGTACTTCAAAATCACTTAAAGTCATTTTTACCACGCCTRTTCCATTTTTATCGATATCCTCATTTTTATATAAAACTTTACCAGAACTCCCAAACTCAAAAAAATCATCTGCAAGTATCTTTTTAAGCTCTTTTTGAGATGTGCGAACCTCTGGCTTAAGTAATCGTTCCTCTAGCTGATATAAACACTCTCTTAATGAAGAGAAACCTTCCATTAGTACACCCCTTCCTTCTGACCATCTGAATATTAGATTTTTCTCACTACACTACACAATTATTGTTTTTACTAGTTTTGTAGCTCTATCCATTCATCCCGCAATATCCCCATAATGATACGATCCAAATATCTTCCATCTCTTTGAACTGCTTCTCTCATACATCCTTCCATCTGAAAACCCATCTTTTTATACAACGCAATGGCAGCTTTATTATACGAAATAACATCGAGGCCGATGCGGTGTAGATTCATTTCATAGAACGCATACTTTAGAATAAGATGTATTGCTTCGTTCCCATATCCCTTACCTCTATCATTTCCATCCCCTACTCCAATKGCTAATARACCTGTTCTGTTATTCCACTCTATGCCRTGAATTGCAACAAAACCAATTAAACGATCATCTTGAACTGTTCTTAACATGAAAGAAACACTATTGGATCTCCGTCCCTTTAGTAGTTCATCATTTGATATTTCATGTAAAGATTGCGGGAATGCTAARTCTGTATCTACATTTCTYAAATACTCACTATCCTCTTGCCACATAGCCATTACTTYAGCATCTGYTTCTCTAATAGCTGATAATTTAATAGTTTTATTTTGAAAAAGATTMATTGTCATCTRAAACTCCCCTTTTTTAAAATAGCGGGGACAGTAATTCTAGCCTATTTATCCCCTTGTTCCATAAACTGTTTTTTTAACGGGATACTTACAATAAGCGCTGACATTGGCACATCTCCTCTATATTGAATTAACTTCATTGTATAATTTTTCATTTATTCTAACAATAACAACGATAAAAAGACCCTCCAAATTTAGAGGGCCTTTCCTAATAGCAAAACTGTATTATTTCGTAAACATTTTCTCTGCTTCATCCATTGCCATTTTGTTACCTAAAGCAGAATAGTCAAGCCATGGTTGATCATTAATAATGTATACGTGCTTACCTTTAACAGCTTTTAAGTCTTTCCAAATTGGTGTTTCTTGCAGTTGTTTAAATGCTGCTTTTGCTTTATCGTCTCTGTTTACGACAACGAAAATAGCATCCGCATCAAAGTCAGGTAATACTTCTTGTGAAATTACTTCGAAAGGACGGTTTCCATCAATTTTCTCTACACCATTTGCAG
>NZ_JBFTMA010000522.1:0-3149 GCF_056396725.1 Bacillus sp. 05T31 | reverse complement strand
AGAGATGTATATTGATAGAGAACTTTTTCTCTATATACTCTGTTGAATAAAGAGCTTTTGTTTACACAATTCCTTATATATATTGTCCATTAAAAATATGGATAATTATTCAATAAACAAACCAACATTCATTGCAATTTTTTATTCTTATTTCTTAATAAAGGAATAATGTAAATTAAATGCATGAGAATGGATAGAAATTAAGATTTAGAAGGAGAATATTTTATGAAATCCAAGTTAATTGCTACAGGAATTMTTGCWGGAAGTCTACTATCCTACTCATCTAATATATTTGCAGATACTCAAAAATTTCCTGATGTTCCAAAGTGGGCAGAGGAATCTGTAAATTATTTAGTAGATAAACAAGTATTAAGTGGCTACCCAGATGGGATTTTTGGGTCAAATGATTCATTAGACAGAGCTTCTGCGGCGACTATTATGACAAGGGTTTTGGGTACGAAAATTGACTTMAATGCAAAACCWTCYTTTACAGATTCACAAAACCAYTGGGSWACKCCSTATATTGCTGCTGCTGAAAAAGCTGGCATCATTAAAGGAGAAGGGAATGGCATCTTCAATCCAACTGGAAAAGTTACACGTGCTGCTATGGCGACAATGCTAGTAAATGCTTATAAACTACAGAGTACAACAAATGATAATGGCCAAAGTAAATTTGAGGATTTAAAAGGACATTGGGGTGAAAAATTCGCCAATATTTTAATTAACTTAAAAATCTCAGTTGGGACTGATAACGGTTGGCAACCAAATAGATTCATAACACGAGCTGAAGCCGCTCAACTTACTGCTAAAACTGATATGTTGCAACAAAATCAAAACAATGGTTTAGAAGACAAAGAAATCATTACTGCTACATCATATGAAGATTTAAACTTAACAGTGGCTTCTAATATTACTGCCCAAGAAATTGATAGTTTTATTGCACAATACCATTCAGATAGTCCATTAGTTGGACATGGGAAAGACTTTATCAACGCACAAAATAAATATGGTGTAAATGCTCTATATTTAGCCGCTCATGCAATTTTAGAATCTGGATATGGAAAATCAGAAATTGCATATCAAAAACATAATCTATTCGGATTACGTGCATATGATGGAGATCCGTTTAAATATGCAAAATATTTACCAACCTACAGCGACAGTATTGCTTATAATGCTAATTATGTGCGAGAAAGATATTTAGAAGAAGATGGTATGCATTATAACGGACCAACGTTAGCTGGTATGAACGTGAAATATGCATCAGATAAAGGATGGGCTAACAAAATTGCAGGTATTATGGGGCGTATTAAACCGTTCCGTGCAAAAGACTATACACATGCAAAAAAATTACCGAAGAACCCTGAAACATTAGATGTCGAAGCGTTATCTAATGAAATACCGTATAAAATGTATGAAGATGGTTCGAGCGCAAATATTGTATCATCAGCCGCTTACTATCATGTACCTTATCCATTTCATTTAAAAATTAAAAGTAAATCAGATGTAGCAGTCGATGAAAATAAAGTTGGTACAGTAACTCCTGGAACAAACATCTTTATTTATCGTGAAGATCCAAATGGATGGATAGAATTCTCTTTTGAAACTAATGGAGAAAAATACTGGGCATTAAAAAGTAATTTAAGTATGTAATTAGAAAGGTCTCTCTCACTACTCTTAATCGTTTAGATTATAATCCCATATAATTATGAGACAAGTTTTTTACTTTTTTTAAATATAGTTATGTATACAAAAAAGTTAGAGAATTATTTCCTCTAACTTTTATGCGCTAGTATTTAAAATTAAAAAGATGGTGGGGTTACTCCAAATATAACAGTGACTTTGTGTAAAGAAGTGTTTTCCCATTTATGTTTTGCGTATGGTGGGATTTTAACACTATCACCTGGATTAAGAAGTAGAACCTCATCATTTAGATATAGTTTTACTTGTCCTTCCATAATAAATGCTATTTCTTCGCCTTTATGTGCCACAGGCTCCATAGATGAAGCGGTTTGAGGTAGCAGATTCATTAAAGCCAATTCCAGTGATCCATCTAAATTAGGAGATAATAACTCATACGAAACATTACCGCTTTCAGGGAAGGTTATTTGTTTTCTTTGTTCCGCTCTTACAACTAATTCTTCTGTATTGGTATCTTCCAAGAAAAAATTAAATAAAGGAATATTTAATGCTACAGAAATTAATTTTAGTGTTTGTAATGATGGATTCGTGATCCCTTTCTCAATCTGACTTAACATGGAAGGTGTTATATCAGCTAATTCAGCTAAACGTTTACTAGTTAATCCTGCACCTTTTCTAAATCCCATAATTTTTTGACCAACATTAATATTGTTCATATACATAATCCCCTTTAAATGAGTGAAATTTATTAAATTAAAATTAATTTTATTTACTTATACTTAATACATTGTTAATATATACTTAATTATAATAAATTATGATTAATTTTCAAACATTTATATCGTTGTAAGAATATTAAATAAGACGTGAAGTGATTGAAATGGATTGATTATATTTACAAGGGGGTTTATGACTGAGAGAAATTGCAAATGAAACAAAAGAGAATTTGAGAAAGAAGTATCCATTTTTTCAAAAATTAATTGAAACCGAGGAAGTTTTTTTGCTTAACCCAAGTAAGACAGATTTTGAATCTTTTATTCTAGCTAGTACTTTAACTAGAGTGGATGTTATAGATGCAGAAGATCGATTAAAACGATTTGCTCCATAATAATGCAAAAGTTTTTCCTGAAACACAAGAGGCGAATGGCATTATTGAATCGCCACTAGTAAATATTAATTCCATGAAACAATATCTGCAAGAAGAATATAAAGAGGAAATACCAGGACAATTATTACTAAAATGTAATAGTCATCTTCCCATTTCGGGATCTATTAAAGCAAGAGGCGGAGTATATGAGGTATTAAAACACGCCAAAGATTTAGCTTTGAAACATCATTTATTAACTAAACAAGATGATTATTCCGTATTAGATAGTGACAGGTTTAGAACATTCTTTTCAAATTATTCAATTGCAGTAGGTTCGACCGGAAATTTAGGGTTAAGCATTGGAATTATGAGTGTAAAGTTAGGATTCAATGTAACTGTCCATATGTCAACTGATGCGAGA
>NZ_JBFTMA010000521.1:0-3156 GCF_056396725.1 Bacillus sp. 05T31 | reverse complement strand
CTAGATACACTGCAGGACGCATGAAATTACCCACAAAGCGTTTTACTACAAGATCATAGAGCTGTTTTTCAATATCAGGACGCTCTCCTCCCTTATATTGTTTTGTCGTCGGAATGATAGCGAAATGGCTTGATACAAGYTCATCATTGAATGTTTTATGTTTTGTATTAATTGCCTCAATATCTACTAATTGTACCAATGACGAATAGTGACTCGTTGCTAATGAGTGCATAACACCTTTCACACGCTCTACTTGTTCTGTAGGTAAATGCCTAGAAGAAGAACGTGGATAGGTAATAAATCCTTCYTCATACAAATTCTGAATATGTTTTCTTGCGGTTTCTGCATTAATCTGCAGATGAGCATGAGCATCTTTATATAAATCCGTTAAGTTATATAATAATTTAGGATTCTTCTTTCGATTTCCTTCTTTAAATTCTTCCACCACGAGATATTGGCCTTTCAAGTTTTCTCCCAAACTTCTTAATGGCGATGGGTTTAATACCTGGTCTTCTGTTTTCATAACCGGAGTGATTCCTAAATCTGTTACTAGTTGCAGATGATAATAAGATTGCTCTCTATAATTTCCAATCGCTACCTCACGTTGTCGTATCTCATGTAATAAACACATCTGTACACGTCCAGAGGATAGCAGGAACTTATTCTGTGCTAATTTCGTTGTACATCCCCTCGTTATGTTCATACCTAATAGATAGTCCAAGTACTGTCTTGCTTTAGCAGAATACGCCAGTCCATCGTATTTTGATGCGCTTTCTAATCGATTGAGCGCTGCCTCTAGTTCTGCCGCTTCATAAGAGGATTTATATACACGAGATTGCTTTTTATTCACTCCTGCATATTCGTACACTTCCCTATAGATTAACTCTCCTTCGCGGTCCGCGTCACATATGTTAACCGCATGGTCAACATCATGTCGTTGCAGCAGTTTAACAAGTATTTGTAATTGTTCAGCATTTTCTTGTTTCACCTTATAAGCGGGCTGATAAATTAAAGGTAAATGCTCTAACTTAAACACTTTATACTCTGGATCCATCTCTTCYGGATTTTTGAGTTCCARCAGATGCCCACGGCACCAACTGACAATATAATGATCATTTTCATAATAACCRTAATAAGGTTTGCTSCCARTRTACTTTTKTGARTGACGGAATCTTGGYGATTTCATAATTTCATTGGCCACTTTCTGTTTTTCCGCAATAAATAACGTTTTTCCCATAACTTTTTCCTCCTTAAACAAAAAAGGACACACCTACGCCATGGTTCTGCGTAGGTGTGTCCTTTTGCAATATGATTTTTTAGTATTGGATTGTTTCTATTATAACACATTATCTATGTTTGTATGTTTTGCACATTATATTTATATATAGTTTATAAAGTAATAGAAAGACAGATGTTGGTTTGGAATAAAGTTTAATTAAAATTTAGCTGCAAACGTTAGTTTTATAAATAGAAGAAGCCCACGTGTTTGGAATAAAGATTAATCAAAAAGCGTGGGTTTAATTTTGACATGATGAAATTTTTATAAAAAAGATTGAACAAAAGTAAATTATAAAATTACACATTTTTAATTTTATATTGTTTGCTCTAGTCAAGGTAAATCATAGAATGTGTCACAGTGAATAAATTTTATATATTGTTCAATTATGCCTATTTGAGTCAATTTACCTCTAAAATTTTCAATATCATTCTCACCGTAATAATAAACATGCCATTCTGTATTTTCATTAACTCGTTCCTTAACTTCTTTAAAATATGGCAAATCCACTTCACCTAAAGAATGTCCAATTATAATTACTCTTTCAACAGCATCAAAATTCAATGAAAATAGTTGATCTATATAATTATTTACATCTTTATATGTTTTAGAACAATAGTCAGTTAAAACCTTATATATTGGTGCCCTTTGTTCATCAAATTTATTTTGATAGTCATTATAATTTTCGTTAAAGTAATCTATTCTAGATGAATTTGAATGCCCTAACACTAATTCATCATCTGAATCTACTACACCGTGTATATGTAAAACACTCGATCTTGAAATATTGTAAATATCCTCCAAAGTAGTGGTGTAATTAAAGTTTATAAATATATCTTGATGGCTTTCATTGATTAAAGAGGTTCTTCTATTCATACCGTCCAACTCTTGATTTACTACTTCAATCCATTCTTTTAAATAGATAGTTAATTCTTCAATGTACTTAAATTCGACTTTGAAGTAATGATTCAAAGTATCTTCTATACCAATATTTCCACTTTCCAGCCCCAAATCCGTACTTTGAAGCATTTGTTCAGTCAATACAATGTCATCAATATTAGCTAAATTACATTCTAAATCATTCCATAGATAAGTTTGTAACCCTTCTCCCCACAAATAATATTTCTCTTCGAAATCCCTCAAGAAGTCTCCTCGATGTTCTTCTAAATAGCAACGAAAATTCCAATACCTCGTATGTAAACCATGTCCTAAATCAAATCCATTCCCAATAATAAACAAATCCACTTATAACACCATCCCAATTAAAAATCTGTAATAAGATTACAATAAAACGTACAAATTACGCTTAAAAAAAACAACTTGAACGTTTACCAACGGTTTATAATCTACTCCGCTCCCTGTTCCTCGTCCTTCTTTTAACCACTTATCATTTTTAGATGTTCTAGTTCTTTTAGACATAAAATATGCTCCTCGATAAGCCCATACATATTTTGTAAAGAATCTGTAAAGGCTTCCTTTTTTTTATCATCATCATTTACAGGAATTTCAAGAGGGTTTATTATGGTTTTCTCGTTGCTTATATTTATTGTTGCTCCACCTAATTGCTCAAACGTTTTACGATAAATAACATTCATTAAATATTTCCTCCTTATTTTAGGGGTCTCGCCACACATCCATCAACTTAACGTATATTTTTATACAAAATGYGGTCTTTCCACGTAGTTTTTTATTATCTTTTATAGATGTTATAAAAGTAGGCAMGTCAAATAAACCCTGRCGGRTTTCAAATTTTTCGCTATGCTACCTGATGGGCAGAAGTGGTATACTCATACACAACACCTAAAATATCAAAGACTGTTTTTTTCTCATATCTGTGAGATTTTCGTCCGTTTCGCTGTAGGAGGTTAAACAGACGAAGG
>NZ_JBFTMA010000520.1:0-3196 GCF_056396725.1 Bacillus sp. 05T31 | reverse complement strand
GTTCTAAGAAGTGTGGAATAAGAAACTGATTGCACTGACATAAAAATTAATCCCTATCTATTGACGATGTTTGTACATGCTTTTTCCATTCACTTAAATACATTTTCTCTGCTTTAGGTAGTCCAACAGGTAATTGTGCAATGAATTCTAAACTATTTCCATCAGGATCGTTAAAATATACGGAGGCGTGTGCTAATTCTGGAAAAACGATTGGCTCAATTGGCTCCATTCCAAAGTCTTTTCGCGCTGGAATTCCTTTCTGTTTGAGCCAGTGTATTGCGTTTTCTAAATCGTGTAAGCTTACTTGGAAAGCGATATGTCGTAAGGATGGATGATAATTGACTTTGTATTCTTTTCCTTCCCAAAGACCAATCCAACTTTCATTTTCTACAATCCAAAAGAAGGCGATATCGTTGTCTCTTTTATATAATTTTAACCCCAGTGATTCATAAAAAGGTATCGAAATTTCTAAATTACAGACAGGTAAATGTGCTTCATAAAGACCTTTAATCATTATWATCCTCCTTAGTAAAAATGTTTCTTATTCCATAGTAAACGATTTCTTGTTAGTTGAAATCACAAAAAAGATGGACATAAATTCATACGAAAGTATGAAAAAACAGCTCAAATATGAGCTGTTTTCGTATAGTTTTTAGTTAACATATTTCATTCATTTAGAGTTTAGCGAAAAGGATACGTATTATATTTAAAACCCTCCGCCGCCACCCCAACAGCTACATCCGATAATGATTAGAAGGATGAATAGCACGATGAGTAAAGCAAATCCACCGCCGAAACCAGCGCAACTACCACCAAAGCTCATGTTTTTTCCTCCTTTTTAGGAAATTAATCTATATAACTAATGGATTACTTTATAAGATATGTTTTTATTTAGAAAAGGAGCAAGTCTTACTTCTAATTAGACAAGAGCCTGTGATCGGATTTAAATGTGATATTTACTTTGTTTCATAGCGCTTTTTTTAAAATGGTAAAACAATATGGAAGTGTATACTAGGTGAATGTATTGCAAATGAAAGGGGTATGTAACTTACAATTACATTAAAATTTCTTTTCATAAATATAAAATTTGTAAAAAAAGCCATTTTTTTATTTTTTTATGAGTGGAAATGTACTATAATTTTACAAGTAATATTATGGGAAAAGGGAGTTTTAGTATAGAGATGGAGATGGGACAATTACACAATAAAATAGAACACAAAAAGAAAGAGTTAATTCAACTTGTTGCTAGGCATGGATTAGATCATGATAAAGTTTTGTTATTTAGTCGAGATTTAGATATACTAATTAATAAGTTTATGAATATAAAAGACAAAGTATGTAAGTGATTAATCTTTAATTTTTTATATTAGGATTATTTACTGATAAAGGAGAGAACAGTTATTGGAACATTTACAAGAAGAGTTGTATAAACAAATAAAAGAAGAAAAAGGTGCAGTTACTATATTTTTAAAGAGCGGAGTAAGAATAGTAGGGGAAGTAGTTGGAGTAGATAGATTTACAGTATTAATATTAGTAGATGGAAAACAACAACTTATTTATAAGCAGGCAATATCAACAATTATGAAATAAGACACTCATTTTGAGTTTCTTATTTCATAATTAAATGGTTACTGTTTGCATGCTTCAACGTCAATGCCGGCAGCGAGTAATTTTTTTTCTCCGTCTTGTTCAATGATTTTTTGTAATTTAGATAAGAAAGAGTCAAAATCTGTATGTTTACCAACTTGGAAAGTCATTTTATGCTCAATTGGTAACCAAGTATCAATATCAGCTTCGTTATGCTGAATTTTCACTTCAAGTTTATCAAGTGCGTTAGCAACTTTTGCTTCATACGTTTCTTTCGCTTCGAACTCCATCCATAAATCGTATAATTCCACGCCGAGGGAACCTTCTAGTGTACGTTTAATATTTAAAATAGCCTTTTGCTCATTTTTTTGTTTTTGTAATTGTAATTCACGGCTATTCATCGTATCAAAGGCAGGAATATCACCAGCTTCTGCTTCGACAAGGTCATGAATAATAACCATTTTAAGTAATTTTTCTATATTTACTTTTTGATCCAAATAAGGCTCAACTAAGATAGCCATTAGGGACATACGCCACGTATGTTCAGCAACACTTTCTTGACGTCCGTTAGAAAGCCAACTATGTCGCATTTCATATTTTAGTTTTTCTGCTAATGCAATGACTTGTAAAATGTTATGTTCCATCGTGATCCTCCTCATATTTCCATACTATAATTCTAATATAGAAATGAAATGTGTCAATTTAATGAGTATATTGCGATAAATAGATGATACGCGTATAATGATTGTTATATGTGAAAACGCATTATTAAAATAAAAAAATGTTTTACGAAAACGAAAAAGGAAGGGCAGGAATATGGGAGACGAAAATCAAGGATTAGCTAGACCGCAAAGGAAAAAAAGGAAGTTTGATATTTCTAGCCCCTTTGGCATTGTAGTAGGTTTCGTTATTTTAATTGCAGCAATCATGCTTGGCGGTGGTGGAATAAAAGCTTTTAAAAATTTCTTAGATGTTTCATCTATTTTGATCGTTATAGGGGGAACAACAGCGACAATTATTGTGGCATATAGATTTGGAGAAATAAAAAAATATACGAAAAGTATTTTTACTGTTTTACATAGAAGAGAGGAAAATCTAGAACAGTTAACGGATTTGTTCGTTGATTTTTCAAAGAAGTCTAAAAAACATGGTTTACTCTCGTTAGAAGTTGATGGAGAGCAAGTAGACAATCCTTTTATTCAAAAGGGGATTCGTTTAATGTTAAGTGGATATGATGAAGCAGAATTAAAAGAAGTATTAATGAGAGATGTTGAAACAGAAGTATATGAGTTAAGAAAAGGAGCAACATTATTAGATAAGATTGGTGATTTCGCTCCAGCGTGGGGTATGATAGGAACTTTAATTGGTCTTATTATTATGCTTCAAAACTTGCAAGATACATCGCAAATTGGTACAGGAATGGCAGTTGCTATGTTGACGACATTGTATGGATCTGTTATTGCAAACATGATTGCAATACCGTTATCTGAAAAAGTGTATCGTGGCATTGAAGATTTGTATACAGAGAAGAAGTTTGTAATAGAAGCAATYWCAGAGCTKTACCGAGGACAAATTCCTTCYAARTTAAAGTTAAAACTTGATACATACG
>NZ_JBFTMA010000519.1:0-3197 GCF_056396725.1 Bacillus sp. 05T31 | reverse complement strand
GTGTTTGTTCAATTTGTTTCCGCAAATGAATGAGATGTTCATACACTATCTCCTGACTTACTTTATATTTAGGTAAATATAATTTTACGTCTTCACCTAATATACATACACTATGTGTCTGAATCATAAATCCTATAAAAGAAAAATCCTCTGAGTTTATTACTTCTTTTTCACTATAAAAACTTAACTCCACTCCTGATATACAATTAAACTGCTGTGTAATTTGGACTTCTAGCTCCTTTCTCCAGCTTAAGTCAATTACTTGAGGATTCTTTCGAACTAATATAATCATATCTACATCTGCAACCCCTTCTATCCCAATCCCTCTTGGAATAGAACCCCTTATATAAACACTGTGCAAATCATCCCGCAAAAATTGACAACAAGTATCCTTTATTTCTTGTATTACCTCCAAAAACACAGGCTGAATTTTATTAAAATGTGCATCGTTTATAATAAATCCTTCATCATCCACAGGACAAAAACGCCCTATTTTTTTTATTCTTGGCAATTTATCAACTCATTTCCCTATAAAATATTAGTTTATTCCACACATACAACAATTATAATTCAAATAATTCAGAATTGAAAATTTGAAAGTAAGACATAAATAATCCTACATTGTTACGTCCTATCTCTTTTATCACCATTCATTTTTCGAATATATAATAAGTAATCTCTCCTGAGATCATAAAATAGAAGATAAATTAGGAATACCAAAAAAATAAGTTTATTTACTATTTCAAAATAAAAAATGATTGCATTTCACTAATTGTATATCTATAATGTTTTTATTGATTCTATACAGAATCAATGCGTTTAAGTTTTTAATTTTATAATTCGGATGAACCATTCAGGAGAAGGTCTATTGATCTACCGACGGGGCAAAAAGTTGCTGAACCAACTTTGAAACTCTCAGGTCTTGTTTACAAGTAGAACTGCATGGGGACGAATCTCTGGAGAGACTCCCTCTCGCTTAATATAGCGCGGAGGAAAACGAGCACCGAAGGAGCAAATCCGCTAATCTAGCGGATAATCTCTCAGGTAAAAGGACAGAGACAAGCGAAAGAAAATGCCGATTTGTATCGGTTTATTTTTCTATCCCTTGTTTCTCCAGAGACCATTTCATTTCCTTGAAGTGGTTTTTATTTTTTCTAAAAAAGGAGAATACAGATGGAGACAGTAAGTAAAGTATTAGAACAAATTAATCAGTATGTGTGGGGGTTACCAACTTTGTTGCTACTCGTTGGAACTGGTATCATTCTCACAGTGCGCTTAAAAGGTTTACAGTTTAGTAAACTAATATACGCTCACAAGCTAGCTTTTAAAAAATCAGAGGATACATCATCTTCTGGAGATATTAGTCACTTCCAAGCACTGATGACAGCTATGGCTGCAACGATTGGTATGGGAAATATAGCAGGTGTCGCAACTGCTGTGACAATCGGTGGACCCGGCGCAATCTTTTGGATGTGGATTACTGCTTTATTTGGAATGGCAACAAAGTATGCCGAAGCAATCCTTGCGGTGAAATACCGTGTTAGTAATGAAAATGGTGAATACTCCGGTGGACCAATGTATTATTTAGAACGTGGTTTAGGGAAAAAATGGCTGGCTGTTTTATTCGCTATATTCGGCACAGCTGCTTCTTTCGGTATCGGTAATATGGTTCAATCTAATTCAGTTGCAGAGGCAATGCGAATCAATTTTTCTTTCCCTCCTGCATTAACTGGTATACTCATGTCATTCTTAATCGCTATCGTTATTTTGGGCGGTGTAAAAAAGATTGGTAGAGTTACTGGATATATCGTTCCTATTAAAGCATTCTTTTATATAATCGCTGGCCTTATTATTATTTTCTATCACTTTGATCAAATTCCAGAAGCATTTTCACTTATTTTTTCTGGTGCATTTCAAGGTACTGCAGCCGCTGGTGGTTTTATCGGAGCAACAGTTGCATCTGCAATTCAAATAGGAATGGCACGTGGTGTATTTGCTAACGAGGCTGGTTTAGGGAGTGCTCCTATTGCTGCGGCTGCTGCCAAAACAGATTCACCTGCAAAACAAGCTTTAGTTTCTATGACTGGTACTTTTCTAGATACATTTATTGTATGTACAATTACGGGGCTAGTATTAATTACTACAGGCGCATGGAAATCAGGTAAAACTGGTGTTGAAGCTACAACATTAGCATTCCAATCCGTATTCGGTACTGCTGGTAGTATGATTCTCGGTATCGCCATTATATTATTCGCCTACTCTACTATTTTAGGTTGGTCGTATTACGGAGAGAAGTGTGTWGCTTATTTATTCGGRCAAGGTGCTGTACGATATTATAAAGCAATCTTTATCGTTATGATTGCAATAGGTGCTAATTTAAAGCTAGGTGTCGTATGGACATTTGCCGATATTGCAAATGGACTTATGGCGATTCCAAACTTAATTGGTCTAATCGGATTAAGTGGTATTGTTGTCGCTGAAACGAATCGCTTTTTACAAGCAGAGAAATTGAAAGAAAGTCATAAAAAACAGGCAAGTTAATCACTAAAAAAAGGAATGGCTCATTTATAATAAGCCATTCCTTTTTTCTCTATTTCAATTCCTTTCCCTCCTGAACCATATGTAAATAAAGTACAAAATCCATCATTGTAGATGAATAACCAAGTTGACGGATCATTGCTGTTATATTCCCTCTATGATATGTACCATGATTTACGACGTGTTGCACTAACTCTAAAATGGAAGTGTCTAATGCACCTGCATATGGGTTCTCAATAACAAATACAGTATTTACGTCTTGTATTCTACTTAAAAATTCTTTATATTGATTTGCCATGTTTTCAAACATTTTTTCTAATTCATGTAACGATTTAGTTTCGATTTGTTTTCGTAATTTTTCTCGGTCTTGTATTACTTCACTCATACTTTTACCATGCAATATGTGTAACCACACTTGATCTGTAATATAAATATGTACAAAAGTATCCTTAATTGATGGGAATACACTCTGTATCTGTTCATTAAAAATTGTCTCATAGTTTGGTAACTCTTTTAGTCGGTTGAATAATCGTGTATTAGCCCAAGCATGGTAATCAAACTGTTTTAACATGTAATCTTTCAATCTAAATCTCCTCCTTATTGTATGAAACGAATGTTTTGCTTCTTCATTTCCGCTTCTCTATCAGCTTTTACAATCC
>NZ_JBFTMA010000518.1:0-3213 GCF_056396725.1 Bacillus sp. 05T31 | reverse complement strand
CATCTAATCACTTCCTTCCAAATTTTAATAGTTTTTTATCGTTTTACTGTAATAAGTTTTTCAGCAATGRCTTTACGTAATTCTTTTTTGCTTACTTTTCCAACACCTGTTTGYGGGAATGATTCAATAAATTCAATTCGATCTGGAATCTTATAAGCYGCTATACCACGTTCTCTTAAGAACATTTTTAATTCGTTTGCAGTTAGGACTTGTCCACGAGCGATAACAAAAGCACAAGTGCGTTCTCCTAAATAATCGTCAGGCATAGATACGATTGCTACATCATGTACTGCATCATGTGCTAATAGATGATTTTCAACCTCTTCCGCAGCAACCTTCTCACCGCCACGATTAATTTGATCTTTATCTCTTCCTTCTACAATGATGTAACCTTGTTCATTTACTTTCACAAGATCTCCTGTACGATAAAATCCATCCTTTGTAAATGATCKTGCATTATGCTCTTCCGCTTTATAATARCCACGAATTGTATATGGCCCTCTTGTTAATAAACTTCCTACTTCACCGGGYTTTACATCGTTATCATTTTCATCAACAACCCTTACTTCATCGAATGTAGACATCGGTCTACCTTGYGTATGAATAATGATTTCTTCAGGATCATTTAATCTTGTGTAATTTACTAACCCTTCTGCCATACCGAACACTTGCTGTAACGTACATCCGAATGTAGGGCGAATACGCTTCGCAACTTCGGCACTAAATTTTGCACCTCCTACTTGAATAACTTGCAGGCTCGATAAATCGTCGTTACGGGAAGATGCTGCATCAAGCCAAATCATTGCTAATGGTGGAACGAGCGCTGTAATCGTAACTTTTTCTTTTTCTATAAGAGCAAATGCCTCATCTGGACTACCTCCAGTTGCCAATACTACTTTTCCACCCGCATAAAAAGTTCCAAATGTCCCTGGAGAACTCATCGGGTAATTGTGTGCTACTGGAAGAACTGCCATATAGACACTTTCTGCATTTAAATTACAAATGTCAGCGCTAACACGTAAACTATAAATATAGTCATCATGTGTTCTAGGAATTAATTTAGAAAGTCCTGTCGTCCCTCCTGATAATTGGAGAAACGCAACATCACTTGGCTGAACTTCTGGTAATGGAACGGGATTCATGTAAAGTTCATTTATACTCACAAACTCTTCTTCTTCCCCTACTACGATTACATGTTGTAAAGTAGGCACTTTTTCTTTTACTTCTCTTGCTAGTTTTCGGTAATCAAAGCCGAGAGCCTTGTCTGAAATAACGTAAGCACTCGCCTCACCAAACTCACAAAAATAACTAATTTCACTGCTTCGATGTGAAGGTAGTGCAAAAACAGGAAGCGCTCCAATTCGAAATAGTGCAAAGCATATTTCGAAAAACTCTATAATGTTAGGTAACTGGATTACAACTCGATCCTCTTTCTTTATTCCTAAATTCAGTAAACCTGAAGCTAAGCGATCTACCTGTTTATCAAGTTCACTATATGTTATTTGTGAATTACCACTTACAATCGCAATTTGATCTCCATGTTTTTCAGCGCGTTCTTTTAACATCGAACCAAATGTTTCTCCAAGCCAACACCCTTCTTCTCGATAGCGATTGGCAAATTCTTTTGGCCATTCCGTATAACCTATTAACATTCTTTCTTCCCCCTATTTTTCATTCAGCGAATTATCTCTTAACCCTAAAGCCTTCAACATTGTTTGGAACTTAGCTGATGTTTCTGCTAACTCATCTTCTGGCTTTGATTCAGCAACAACTCCAGCACCTGCATATAAGCGAAGTGTATTCTCTTGCACTTCAGCACAACGAATTGTAACAATCCATTCGCCATCTCCATTTAAATCGCTCCACCCTAACATTCCTGTAAAGAATTCACGGTCAAATGGCTCAATTTTTTGAATAGCCTCTCTCGCTTCTTCCATTGGAGTTCCGCAAACTGCTGGCGTTGGATGAAGGGCAATTGCTAATTCTAAAGAAGACGTATTTGGGTCCTTTAGTTCACCTTTCACTTCCGTAGACAAATGCCACATTGCTTCACTATGAATAACTGAGGGTTTTTCTGGAACATGTAATATATGACAGTAAGGGCGAAGCGCAGCGGCAACCGATTCAACTACTACCGCATGTTCATGTAAATCTTTTGGAGAAGAAAGTAATTCTTCTGCCCTTCTTTTATCTTCTACTGGATCCTCACTTCGTGGTCTTGAGCCAGCCAACGGATTAGAAATTACTTGCATACCATGACGTGAAACAAGTAATTCAGGACTTGCTCCAATTAACGTCTTACTGTACTCGTTTTCATCTTTCGGCAAATTAACAGCAAATGTGTAGCCGTGCTTATTATGTTCCGCTAATTCACGGAGTAGTTTTTGTTGATCAATTTTCTCGGAAGACTTAACATCCAATGATCTGGATAGAACGATTTTTCTTAAATCTCCGTCCTGAATTTTTGCTATTCCTTGCTTCACACCATCCATATAAACTTCAGGAGCTGGAAYCGGTGTCATTTCAAATGTCAGTTTCTCATTTCGTTTTATCTCATTTGTTGTCTCTAACTGTAAACGCTCAGTAATTCTACTATGTTCTGGTACGATAAGTTGAACTTCTTTTCTACGATCAAAAGGCAAAGCACCAACAACGATAGGATTCGGATTTCCGGCTTGTTTTGCATTACTTAATACCGCTTGTACAAGTTCTGGAAAGCTTTCAATTTCATGATGTTTTACTGTAGTAAACTCTCCTTCTGTCAATATCGTTCGAGTTGGTGAAGCGAAAAAGAACGAAGATTCAGTTTTATAATCTTCTAATAATTTTTCTGACAGTTCCTTTACGGCTATAAGTTCATTCATAGTATTAAAACCTCCTGAATTTTTTATTAAACTCCTAATGTAGCTCCGCCATCGACACATAAATTGTGCATTGTAATATGACTCGCTTTATCAGAAGCTAAAAACAATACTGCTTCAGCAATTTCTGAAGGTTGTGCAATTTTTTGTAACGGAATACCGAGTCTATATGTATTTTGAGAACCAGCAATTATATTTTCAGCTCCATTCTCATCRGCCCATAGTAATCTTTGCATTTCAGTTTCAGTAGAACCAGGAGAAACTAAGTTGCAGCGAATATTGTATGCTGCAAGCTCTAATCCTARACACTTCATAAACATTRTCGTTGCGGCTTTTGATGCAGCGTACGCAG
>NZ_JBFTMA010000517.1:0-3216 GCF_056396725.1 Bacillus sp. 05T31 | reverse complement strand
TGCATAACCAGCACTAAGCAATACTACTGCTAATATAGAAGAAATTATAGATGCCTTCGGTTCTGGCTTCGCCTCTGCTGATCCTCTAAACAATTTCATAATTTTATTTTTACGAACCATTCCTGCACTAAACAATGAAATGATCATAAATAATACGAAAAACATAATACTCGTTACAACAATCGCTTTCATCGGTATGTAATAGGATAAAGAGATATCTAGTTTTAATATCATCGGAGCTACAAATATTAATATTCCTGAAAACAACATACCTGAAAGAATCCCAAAAATTATTGCCCCTATTCCAATCATTATATTTTCAAAGAAGATAAGACGCTTTAATTGATATTTCGTCATACCTAACATCATTAAAATTCCTAGTTCACGCTTTCTCGTTTTTAAAAACATTCCCATTGAATATAAAATAAAGAAGAATGTAAATAAGTAAATAATAGACTGCGCAAAAGACATACTTACGAATACGTACTGTCCTAATTCTCCAGCACTTAATGCCGGATGAAACGCAAAAAATGAATACACAAAAAAGGCCATAATTGCAAATGCACTACTCAAAAAATAAGCTGAGTATGTTCGTCTATTTCGCGTTACATTTCGAAATGCGAGTTCTCTAATGTTCATACTACTTCTCCGCCCTTCTACTAACTATACTTTTATATTAGTAAAGTTCGGAAATACCTTCCATCGATTCAAATGACAAAAACCTTACATTATTGAAAGGTTTTAAACAATTGCTTATATAAAACAGTTTCATTATAATGACTACATTCATATTCATACACGCATCCTATTGTATATTCGTTAGTTTTGCGAAATAATAAAGGATAGAAGTATGTACCAATATACATATAAACTTATTTACCGCTTTAATATGAATAGGAGGAAAACATAATGACATTACAAGAACAAATTATGAAAGCATTACATGTTCAGCCTGTAATTGATCCGAAAGTAGAAATTCGTAAACGAATTGATTTCTTAAAAGCTTATTTAAAAACTACAGGTGCAAAAGGATTTGTACTTGGAATTAGCGGCGGACAAGACTCTACACTGGCAGGACGTTTAGCACAGCTTGCAGTCGAAGAAGTTCGTAATGAAGGTGGTAACGCAACGTTTATCTCCGTACGTCTTCCATACAAAGTACAAAAAGATGAAGATGATGCACAATTAGCATTACAATTTATTCAAGCTGATCAGTCTGTTGCTTTTGATATCGCTTCAACAGTTGATGCCTTCTCAAATCAATACGAAAACTTATTAGGTGAATCATTAACAGATTTCAATAAAGGAAACGTAAAAGCACGCATTCGCATGGTTACACAATACGCAATCGGCGGACAACAAGGGCTACTCGTTATCGGAACTGATCATGCTGCTGAAGCTGTAACAGGTTTCTTCACAAAATTCGGAGATGGCGGTGCAGATTTATTACCATTAACGGGATTAACGAAACGCCAAGGACGTGATTTATTACAAGAATTAGGTGCAGACGAGCGACTTTACTTAAAAATGCCAACAGCTGATTTATTAGATGAAAAACCAGGTCAAGCTGATGAAACAGAGCTAGGCATTACTTACGATCAATTAGATGACTATTTAGAAGGTAAATCCGTTCCAGCTGACATTGCTGAAAAGATCGAGAAGCGTTATAAAGTGAGTGAACATAAAAGACAAGTACCAGCGTCAATGTTTGATGATTGGTGGAAATAGAACATAAAAAAGAAGCTAATCTCATTTAGCTTCTTTTTTATACGTTAACGATATACCCCTACTCTTTTCTCTAATAAATCCTGTAAGCAATCTTCATGTTGTTTATTAAACAATGGCGGCATTTTGTCTAAAGGGAAAAACTGCAAATCTAACGTTTCATCACCGTCTATTTTTGTATTCCCTCCAACGATTGAAAACTTAAARAATATTACAATTGCCTGTGCCTGATCTCCATTCGGATATGCTTGAAAATATTTCGTATACACACCAATGAGCTCATCAATTTCCACATCATATCCTGTTTCTTCTTTTATTTCTCGAATCGCAGTTTCTGCCGCAGATTCCCCGATTTCCATTGCACCGCCTGGAAATCCCCAAGCATTAAAGTCTCCTCTTTTTTGCAGAAGCACTTCACCAAATTCATTAAATACACAACCTCCTGCAAAATTCAAAATAACATAATCATGCCCTATTTTTTCACGTAATTCCTTTATATAATTCGCCATCTGCTTCTCCTTTTTATCCATCTTCCATTATTCTTTTTTATCTTTTTCAAGCAATTCAATAATCCGATCTAACTTCTGATTCATATTAATCACATGTTGTTTTTTCATAGTGTTGTTTTGCAATAATCTTTTAATGAACAGAGTAAATGACACAAAAAACAAAACGATAAGTCCGATTACTAGACAAAAATATATCAATGCAAATATATTATTTTCGAACAAATTCATTCAGCTATCACATCCTCTATTTTCAATTATTTTATCACATAATTCTAAATAGTCACTAGAATTATAATCAAACGCAAAAAGAGCACCTTTTAAAGATGCTCTTTTTCATTAATACGTAAATGTAATTGTCGCTAATGAATAACCTGYCATTGCACTATATGGCGCAACTTGATAAGATACACGCTTTGCACCTTTTGGCCAAGYTATTTCATYTARTACTTTCTTTATATCTTGCATCGTTCCATCCATTGACTGCTTATATCGTACTTCTACTTTTTCTGGCTTGGAAGCAAATTGTTGCTGTAATTTTTTCTTAAACTCATTGTAATTTTCCGCTCCGTATTGTGCAGATAAATACTTTAAATTTGTTTCTTTTAACATTTGTTCATATACAGCAGTTTTTGAACTACCGGCTTTTATTTTGCTTGTTAATTCGTTGAAGTAGCTTGTAGTTGCCGCTGGATATTCACTACGATCCCATTCATGGTCTTTGCTTAATTGTTCATCAGATATATTAAAATATGAATATGTTACGCGCCCAGCTTTATCAGGAACTGGATCATCGAATGTAGTATCAAGGTGGTACCACTTGTTATCAATGTTCACTAAATTCCATGCGTGAGCTTGTCCATTCCCTGTACCTGTTACAATATGATTTTGAATACCTGCTTCTTTTAGTAATTGATATGTTAACAATGTATATCCTTGGCAAACGGCAGAACGATTCGCTAACGCTTCATACGCTGTATATGCT
>NZ_JBFTMA010000516.1:0-3218 GCF_056396725.1 Bacillus sp. 05T31 | reverse complement strand
GAAGAATGCATAAAAGAAGCTAACAAACTAATCGCTTCCAAACGAAAAAAAGGATATACCGACCCTATTCTAGGGGAAGATTACATAAAAGAAAAAACGATAACAGAAGAAGAATTTTGGGAACTACTCGCTCGTGCAAAATCGAAAGGCGAAGACCAAGAAGAACAAATAGAATGGCTCACTTCTCACCTTGCTAAACGTACAGTACATGAAATTGTAGCTTTTGACACACATATGCATCGTACTTTAAAAGCTTCCTATACGTCTCACTTATGGGCGGCTGCTTGTATAATTATGGGCGGTTGTTCGGATGATAGTTTTGATTACTTCCGCGGGTGGTTATTATATCAAGGAAAAGAAACATACGAAGTGTGTATTGAAGATCCAGAACGGTTAATTCCTGTATTAGAAAATTTGAGCGAGTATGATGTTCCAGAAATAGAAGAACTTACACTATATTTCGGACAAGAAGTATATATGGAGAAGACTGGGGATGAAGATGATACATACTTTACACTATACCATGTCTTATCAAATGAAGAATTTGAGGAAGTTGATATCGAGTTAGACTGGGATGAAGATGACGAAGTAGGTTTGAAAAAGATGTTTCCTAAGCTATGGGAAATGTACGGGGAAGAACCGATTGAGTGGTAGATGAATATTAGGACTCTGTTTAACCAATAGACAGAGTCCTTTTTTCATAAGATTCCTATTTAAGCTCTCTTTATTTCATACCACTTATCTAACAGCACCTTTTCTCTTTCAATTGAAATACCTGCCTTAAATTCCCTACCTTTCATTTCTCTCATCCACTCATACACGTCTTTAACAGTATCTTCTAACCTTCTAAAAGTAAGACCCTCTTTAACTGCGCTCTCTATATTAATAGAAAATCCACCTTTCCACGGCTTCGTTTCACCTTCTAATGCAAAAGTTTCGGGAAGCCATAATGGCATCTCTGTCCATGGCTGTACTTTATGTTCATTTATAAATGATTCATCTACCCAAACGAATTCAGCATCACTATTCGTTACCTTTTTACACGTATTTAATAGTTCTTCCATCGTCAATTCATAATTCAGACCCGTTACATTAAATGTACCCGTTTTATTGTTTTCTGCCATGTTTAGTCCAAAGCTTGCGACGTCTTTTATATCAACGAACTGCACTGGACGGTCTTTCCTTCCCGGAACTAACACTTTTCCTCCCTTTTCTACACGCCCAATCCAGTATAGAAGCCGATCTGTATAATCAAACATTCCTGAAAGAAGTCCTGCTCTTACATGTAAAACACGACCCGGCCAATAATTCTCTGCTTCTTTTTCACATAATACTTTAAGCGCACCGTAATACTCATAAGGAGATATTTCACCATTCTCTACAGCTTTTACCTTATCACTTGGTGGTTCAGGTAGTAATTTATAATCTTCTTTTATGTGATGCGGGATCCAATCTTTATATACGGAAAGGCTTGAGATGRATGTATAGTGCTTTATATTATCTTTAAGTACTTCTCCTACATTCCTAATGTGATGAGGAGAAAATCCACATGTATCTATGACCATATCCCATTTTCGATTTTCTAAACTTGAAACATCATCATCTCTATCACCGATTAGCTGCTCTACTTCAGGAAAAATTTCTTTATTTGTTCCGCGATTAAATAATGTAACTTCATACCCTCTTTTTAAAGCCTCTTCTACAAATGCTCTTCCTAAAAATCGTGTACCACCTAGTATTAGAATTTTCATGGTTCTCCCCCATTCGTGATTAAAAAYCTWTTCTTTTGTTTAACGATTTTTTGTTGTGAAAAGTTACGGTAGATTTGTTGTTTTACTTCAATTTTAATTCTACAAAAAAAGAATCCATGTTAAAAAACAAATCAACATGGATTCTTAAATAAAAAGCAATTGTTTTTATGTATCTTAATTAATTCTTTAACTCCGCACAACTTCCCCATCAACTAACTCAATAATTCTATTACACTGATTCGCTACTTCAATATCATGCGTTACAATAATAATCGTTCGTCCTTCTTCATTCAGCTGTAATAGCAAGTTCATAATTTCTTCTCCTGTTTTTCTATCTAAATTCCCAGTCGGTTCATCAGCCAAAATTATTTTTGGTTCGCCCACTAACGCTCTAGCAATTGCGACTCGCTGCTGTTGTCCACCTGATAGCTCGTCCGGTGTTTTATGCATTTGTTCTTTTAAACCTACTTTTTCTAAATAGAACTTCGCCTTATTTTCTCTTTCCCGTTGCTTTAGCTTTCTAAATGTTAGCGGTAGTGCTACGTTATCAAGTACAGTATGTTCCTTTAACAGCGCAAAGTATTGAAAAACAAATCCGATCATTTCATTTCTTGTTTTATGAACTTTATTTACTCTAATTTCACTTAATGTTTTTCCATTTAAGGAGTATTCCCCCTCACTTGGCATATCAATTAACCCTATAACGTTTAATAATGTACTTTTTCCTGAGCCTGATCGCCCCATTATCGCTATAATTTCGCCCTTATTTATCGTTAAGCTTATACCGTTTAACGCGAACGTGTTATGATTCTTATTACTATATACCTTTTTAATATCTTTTAGTTCAATTAAACCCATTATTCCATCCCCCCTATTAATGTTTTCGGTTCAAGTTTTCTAATAAACAAGAAGACAATGAGATTTGAAATAATGATAATCAGTAGTAAGAATAGGAATACAAAAAATAAAATAGGCATATTTAAATTTATATCTAGTACAGATGCCATATTAAAGTCCTTCGAAACTTGTAGATGAGTCTCATATCTCCATGAAAAGTACACTAGGGATAAAAACATACCAGCTATCGCAATACATATGTTTTCTAAAACAATTTGAATGAACATCCCTAACTTACTTTCCCCAAGAACCATCTTAATACCAAATTCTCTCCTTCTCATCATGATAGAAACAATTGTAGTTACGATAATTCCCGCTATGATAAATAAAATAAGTAGACTTCCTACTATAAGTTCGATTATTTCCGTATCCATACTACTAGTAACATCTATATTTATTTCATCACCTAAATTTTTCAAGTATAAAGTAGCATTGTTTCCCTTCAGTTGAATCGTTTCTTGTAGTTTGTTTACATCTGCATCTTTTTTTAAAGTCATAATTGTACTTTGATGTAATCTTAAAAACATTGTTTCATAATTTTCATATCTATCAATTGGCATAGGTGATAAC
>NZ_JBFTMA010000515.1:0-5703 GCF_056396725.1 Bacillus sp. 05T31 | reverse complement strand
GATTACTAATGAGTGCACAATCCAATTCGGAATTGTGTACTTTTTCATTTAAGGCATTACTTGAATCTACTGCGAAGTCTACATCCAATTGAATGTCCTTCGTATTAAGCGTATTAGCGATGGGCGCACCGTAGATTTTTAAGGTTGTATGTGATGTACCAAAGTTCACTTTAAAGTTAACCTGATAGGCACCAATGGATTGTAAAAATTCTTCGTACTCTTGAGTAATAAGCTGAAGATAGTTTCTATACTGAGTACCTACGCTAGTAATTTTCAAACCTTGGGGTGAACGTTTAAAAACAGGTTTTCCAATTTCGGACTCCATTTTTTTTACTTTAGCAGTAAGGGCGGATTGAGTATAGTTTGTGATTTCTGCGGATTTACTTAAATTTTGGCGATTTAATATTTCAATTTTTAGTGCAATTTCTTCCATATTCATATTGTCTGTCACACACCCTATAAAAAATTTTAATAGATCCTATCATTTTTCTCTATTTTACGCGCTTCAGTAGGCAGAGTAAACTCTAGTTAGCTTAATAAGTAAGGAGTCGGGATAATGGCCCAAGCTAATAAAAGATTATGTGAATACTGTCTCTATAAAAAAGATCCATAGCCAATTGATACTGAACGGATACAAATGTGTATTAGCAAAGTATTGGGGGGGCATTAATGAACACGTATTATAAATGGTTAATCGTATTGGTTGCTACACTATCACAAACTGCAGCAACCTTTGTGACGTATGGTATGGGACCTATCGCTACATTCTATCAAATTGAATGGAACTTAACACCACTGCAAACAGGGTTTATTGTTTCAGCTGTTAATATTGGTCCAATGTTTTCAATGCTAGTGTTTGGTTATTTAATGGATAAAAAAGGGGAGAAACAAATTATTGGATGGGGAGCCATTTTATTAGGAATCTCAGTGTTAACGCTAGTTTTTGTTAACAATTATATTGTATTGCTGCTTTTATTAATATTGGTTGGGATATGGTACGGTAGTGCTCAAACTGGTGGTAGTACTGCTATAGTAAAATGGTTTCCCAACAAACATAGGGGGCTAGCTCTAGGAATAAGGCAGACAGGTATACCGATAGGAGGAGCTCTTGCCTCTGTTAGTTTATCTTATACATATTACCATTTCAATTTGTCAGCCGCGCATGTTGTACAAGGGATTGTAGCAATTATTGGAGGTCTACTTTTCTTATTACTTTATCATGATCCAGAAAGAACTCGTGCTACAGAATCGATATCGTTGTCGTTTAAGGAGAAAATGAGTGCTATCAAAAATAATAAAGAGTTATATCCGATGTACATTGTAGGTGTTGTGATGATGTCATTACAGATGATTATCATTACACATTTTATGAGTTACTTACATCAAGAAGGTAGCTATTCATTAACAGGGGCAGGGAAATATTTAAGCCTCGTTTTAATAGGGGGGATGATTGGACGAGTTGCCCTTGCGTGGATGAGTGATCAATTCTTTGAGCATAATAGAGAAAGATTATTACTTATTGTGATGGTTGTTACAGTAATTCTTACAGTGATGTTGCCACTAATCATCCATGTAGAAATAAAAATATGGATGCTACTATTCTGTTTTTTACTGGGGATTGTAGCAATTGGTTGGTATTCGATTTTTATTGCCTGTGTTACAGAGCAATCGGATTCTCGTTATATAGGCTTAACAGTGAGTTCAGCAATGACATTAAATCAAATATTTATTGTCATAGCACCTTCTTTATTCGGTTTAGTAGTAAGTATATTAAATAGTTATCAGCTAGCACTTTATCTTGTTGGACTAGCTGTAGCCTTAGGAGCGATTAATTTATATAGAGCGAATATAAAAATAGAACTGTCTATGAAATCATCGTAAAATTAATCTCCCAAAAGAGCTACTCATAAAGTCGCGACGTTTATAAAAAAGTTGCGATGTTTTGCCCCGTTGGATCTGTTTATCTAAAAGGGGGGGGGTTGATAGTGAAAAGAAGATCTGAATTGAAAGGTGGATTAAGGGACGGTTCTGGTGCAAAAACTTTGAGGTTCTGGTGCAAAAATCTCTTAAACTTGGACATACTGATACTATCAATCTAGAAAAGGGATGGTGTTCAGTGTGAATAAGCAAAATTCGTTCAAATGGAAGCACTATCAGCCTGATATTATTTTGTTAACGGTACGACATCAGTTGTCGTGATTTGGGAGAATGATGGAGAAACAGGGTTTACCCATTTCTCATACAACGAATATGCGTTGAGATCATCAGTATGATTCTGAATTGGACAAATGAATCTGATTTCACCTCAAACCAATGGCTCTTGAAGAGTCCATGAAATATATATCAAAGTAAAAGGGGAATGAATATCTTTATATCGTGGTTTTGATTCGAAAGGGAACACAATTGATTTTTTTCTAAGCAAAACAAGAAACCAGAAGGCTGCAAAGCGCTTTTCAAGAAAGCTTTGATCTACATTTTATGCAATTATGCATACCTAAATAACGGTAAAAAAGTATAAGTAATACCATTAAATTATTCTATAATTATTTTTCTAAAATAAACACTACTCCCCTCTAAATTAATATAGTTATTTTTAATTAGATATATTAAGTTATAATCATTATAATTACTACAATAGAATTCATCATTAATTTTATTGTAGTATAATATCCTCTCAATCATATTAAGTATGTAACAATAAAATTATCGAATACATAAGATAAAATTCTACTATTTACGACAAAATTTTACTATATACGCATCGGAAATTTAATGTTTTAATAAATAGCATAACTGGTACGACCACTAAGAAAGGAGCAAATTACACTAAATAGGAGTGTAGTAAAGTTGCAAGTAACATTATGTTGAGATTAAAAATCTTAATATTCAGTGAATCGCAAAGGGTTTAGACTCTCAAAAATTATCACATTTGTAAAAAAAGTGTTTTAAGTTTCTACATAGCAAAAGTGATTTTATTTCGCAATAAAAGTATAAGCAATGTACAGTATAATATCATTTTTCTAATCCTGTAGGAATCTTACCGACAAACACCAATTAATAGGAGGAATTACCATGAAAAAAACGTTAGTCGCAGGGTTATTAGTTACAGCAGTATCTACAAGTTGCTTCTTACCTGTAAATACTTTTGCAGAAAGTAAAACAACTTATTCACAACTAACAAGTAGTCAAAATCAAGTTGCTATGAATAGATTATCAGATTCGATTAAGACATTAGGATCACAGACGCCATTAATTCAAGGATATGGGCTAATCATATTAAAGCAACCGAACCTTGAAGTAACTGCTATACCTGGAATAACAACTGATCAAGGTACTGCAAGAAACCATGTTCAAGACTGGCTGGATACATATAATCCAAAACTATTCAATGTAAATCAAGACATGCAGGATTTTGGGACAAGATTTACAAATTATTATGATATATTGGTTG
This sequence comes from Bacillus sp. 05T31, assembly GCF_056396725.1. Taxonomy (NCBI): domain Bacteria; kingdom Bacillati; phylum Bacillota; class Bacilli; order Caryophanales; family Bacillaceae; genus Bacillus; species Bacillus sp. 05T31. The sequence goes on along the minus strand of NZ_JBFTMA010000515.1, from coordinate 2,252 downwards.
AACTAGCTGAAAAAATGAATGACGATTCGCAAGCAAAAGAAGACTTTGTAAGTACTTTTAATGCACTTCAAGATCAAATGCAAGCAATTCAGTATGATATGAAAGGAGATTCAGTAGACTTAAACAATTATAAAAATGAATTGGTTGAAGATAGTAAGAGTTTTTCTAGTAAAGTTAGCAGAGCGATTGAAGGTTATAAGAGTTCAGGCGGAGAAATTGAAAAATCAAGAACGGAAATTAGACAACTTGAGGAAAACATTCAAGATGATTATACAAAACTTCTAGCTCTACCAAAAGAAAATGTAAAAGGTTCTATAAATATTGGAAAGTCGGTTATTGATATTTGGATAGACGCAGGTAAGGATCATACTTTAGACACGTCTAACTTGGAAGTGATTTATAACCAAGTTGGACAAGTCCAAAATGATGAAGTAACAAAACTGAATAATGATGCTCGTCAGAAGCAACAACAAAAAATTCTATTGCTACAAAAATTATCAAAAATTGAAGTGCAAGCAACTCAAATGACACTTATTGATCTACAGTTAAATAACTTTACAAGAGTAGTTAAAAAGCAAATTGAGAGTTTTGACAAGCTAGTAAGTAGTTGGGACATCTTTAATGACACAATGATTCAAATGAAGAGAAGTCTTAGTACTGATGCGAAAATAGATTCTAATGCATTACAAGCACAATTAAAAGAACTCAAAACGTTTACGGATGAATTGAATAAACAAACAACGGAATATGAAAATAGTGTTACAAACATAAAAGTAACAGAGGCAAAATAGTAGAATGAAGAAAAAATCTTAATAATATAATATAAGGAGATGTAAATATTATGAAAAAACCTTATAAAGTAATGGCTTTATCTACATTAATTGCAACAATCGCAGCGGGTAGCATTACGCCATCATATGCCTCGGCAGCGGAAAATACAACAAAACCAGCACCTATTTATGCAGATGCAGAAAATAACTACCCTGAGTATTCACTTGGACCAGAAGGGCTTAAAGATGCGCTAGAGAAAACTGGATCCAATATGTTGGTAATGGACCTGTATGCTTTAACTATTGTTAAACAAGCAAATGTTAATTTTGATGGTTTAACTGTAATTAACAATGATTTACAAAAAAGCATTAAGGACAACCACGATGCTTCTAAAACAAATGCAAAACAATGGTTAGATGGTTTGAAACCGCAAATAATCCAGACGAATCAAAATATTATCAATTATAATACACAATTTCAAAATTATTATGATGTTTTGGTAGAAGCTGCAAATAATAATGACAAAGAAACGCTAAAAGCTGTGCTTACAAGTTTAGATGAAAGTATTTCAGAGAATAAAGGTGCAGTGGACAGGTTAGTGCAAGATTTGAAAGTCTTTCGCGGCAAATTAGAACTGGATACACAAAATTTAAAAACTGATACTAACAAAATCACAGATATTTTATCTGGTCAAGACGCTGGAATTCCATTGATGCAGAAACAAATCGAAGCAAATCAAACATTAATTGATGAGAATAATAAAGTTTATATTGCATCGTCGGTTGCAACTGCTCTCGGTGCATACTTAACTGCTACAATTATCTTTGCGCCTATTGGTGCAGGTGCATTAGGCGGCGGGATATACGGAGTTACTACATCGCAGCAGCAGATAAAGACAGCACAAGATGAGATTATAAACCTATCAAAAAACATTTCAACTGCGCAACAACAGGTAGGTAAGTTAACGCTCTTGAAAAATAATACTAATAATTTAACAGCAACAATTGATGCAGCTATTACTGCTCTTGAAAATGTAAAGAATCAGTGGCAGACAATGGGGGCAAAATATAAATCATTKAATGACAATGTTGACAGAATTAACCCAGACAAGCTTACTTTATTAAAAGCAGATCTGAATATAGCTAAACGTAGCTGGGAACAGGTTAACAAGTATGCTGAAAACATTCAAAATAATGAGATTAAATTCGTAGAAGAGAAAAAATAGTATTACTTCAAGAAATTTCCGAAGTAATGAAAAATATAATATACTACTTTCCCTTTTGAAGAACACATAATATGAGTCTCCTGTTCAAGTTTGAGCAGGAGATTTCCTATATAGTTATGAAACTTGATAAAGATTATAAAATAAGAAAGTATGAAAACCTCTATTTTAATATGTTATTTTATTTGCAATAATCGTAATTCATTTGAAGTAAAGAATAGAAGCTTATGGATTTAATAAAATACGTGATATATTTGAG
>NZ_JBFTMA010000514.1:0-4278 GCF_056396725.1 Bacillus sp. 05T31 | reverse complement strand
GAACATACACCGCATTRAATTCATTATTMACATTYGATARCGGATGATGRYKTGGTAATAAAGTCGGTTCTACACTTAAGTGAATGGATGATCCTTGTTTTTCAGCTTTACCAATTAATTTCATWGTAAATCCTAATTTTTCGGCCATCTCTAAATCTTCTTTTTCAACCTTTCGAATACCTCTAACTTGAACATCATCTAAAGAAACATTCATCGAAAAACCTAAGTTTGCAAGAATTGCTACCTTTCTCGCRGCRTCTAGYCCATCTACATCCGCTGTCGGATCTGATTCTGCAAACCCTAATTTTTGCGCTTCCTGTAAAGCCTCTTCATACGACCATCCATTTTGACTCATCTTTGTTAACATATAATTTGTTGTTCCATTTACGATTCCCATTATTTTTTCAATTTGATCTGAAGCTAGCCCGTCTGATAATCCTCTTAATATTGGAATCCCACCTGCTACACTCGCTTCGTAACATAGGTCACATTCATTTTTATTTGCCAGTTGCAGAAGCTCCGCACCATATACRGCCATTAAATCTTTATTTGCTGTTACGACATGTTTCTTACTTTGYAAAGCCTTMACAATATGCTCTTTCGCTTCTTCAATTCCGCCCATTACCTCTACTACAATATCAATATTTGAATCATTTAGAACTTCATCGACATTACTTGTTACTACGATTCCATCAATGCAAACATCACGTTCCTTTTCCAAATCACGTACAACGACTGTCTTTACCTTTACTTCATATCCTGTATCAAGAGTGATTTTTTTATAATGTTCTTTCAAAACATGGACAACACCACTTCCGACAGTACCTAACCCTAATACCCCAACATTAATAACATTATTCATTTTCTAATCTCCTCCTAAATAGTTTAATTGTTACACCTGTGAATCACCTTACTCTGCTTTTTAATCATGCAGGTGGTGGTTATTTCCGTACGTACTAATCGTTTCATGTTACCGCACCTCCTTTCAAAGTAATAAAAAAACACACTCATCCCTAGGAAAGGGACGAATGTGTTTTCGTGGTTCCACCCTTGTTCCAACCTAGACTTACTTTCTTCTAGATTGCTCAAGTTCAGATAACGGCTGATACCGTCAATAATTACTAGATTACTCGTTCACTATTGAAGTTCAAAGGTGGTAAGATCATTTTTCGTGTTAGGAAGCTCACAGCCTTGTCTTCCCTCTCTGTAAACCGTAAAAATCATCTCATGTCCTTATCGTTACTTTTTCGTTCATGTCTATTTGTTAACTTATTATAGTTATCAACTTTTTAAAAAGCAAGCCTATTTTTCTTCACAATTTTTAAGAATATGAATAATTATATTTTAAAATAACAAATCATCTAATACAGATTTATTCTCTTGCACATATATTCATCACATACAAATTAACAATATTCATAGTTAAAGTCTCACTCTAAAACGTTTAGAGTTTCATACTTCAACACTATATTTAAAAAATAATTTTTAATACAATCTTTCCCTATAACTTTCTTCTAAAGAACGTGCAACWTCCTCTTCTGAAGCATTCACTTTCGCATGCTCYAWTAACATYTTCGSTGCTGAAGGTAGCTCTKTTTTATTTAACCAYGAYTCTGGATCCCACATTTTTGAACGWATAAAAGCTTTTGCACAATGRATATAGCATTCTTCTATTTCAACAACAATTCCAAGTAACGGATTGCGTCCATTCGCCTGCATTTCTTTCAAAATTTCTTCATCGTTCGTAATATATGCTTTACCGTTTATTCGGAGTGTTTCCCCAAGACCCGGAATAAAAAAGATTAACCCTACGCGCGAATTTGAAATTATATTTAAAATAGAGTCTATACGACGATTACCCGGTCTTTCTGGGATGATAATTTTATTTTCATTTAATACATATACAAATCCAGGTGCGTCTCCCCTCGGCGAAGCATCACACTCTCCGAATTTATTTGCAGTAGATAATACTAGAAAAGGCGATTTAGACAGGAAATCTACACAATGGTGATCAAGTGATGAAATAACTTTTTTCAAAGCCCGTTCACTTGGTTGCCCCAATATTTGTCTTAATTCTTCCTCAGTTGAAATTATTGATTTTATTTCCTTATTCTCTATCTTCACTAATAATCACTCCTTTTTCTTTATTTTCCCAAAATTCAATACAAATATTGTATAATAAAATTTGCAGAAAGGGGAATTAAAATGACAGAGTGGTTAACAATATTTGATCCTGAAAGAAATACACTTGGAAAGAAATTACGTGATGACGTGCATCGTGACGGTGATTGGCACGAAACATTTCATTGCTGGTTTGTAGAAAAAGATGCTGAGGATATGTTCTTATATTTCCAATTACGCTCTAATAATAAAAAAGAAGCTCCGGGTATATGGGATATTACATCCGCCGGACATATTATGCATGATGAAGATGTACTAATTGGCGGTCTACGTGAAATTGAGGAAGAACTGGGTCTTTCCTTCCAAACGAATGATTTAACATACAAAGGAATCTATAAAATAGATTATGAAATTTCAAGCCTTACTGATCGTGAGTTTTGTCATATGTATTTCCACAATGTAATAAAACCACTTCCATTTGCACCAGGTGAAGAAGTAGACGATGTGATGAAAGTACATGCGACTTCTTTTCTACAACTATTAAGAAGAGAGATTTCATCTTTAACGACTAATTCTGTTTTAAACAATAATCCGATAACGATAACATTTGAAGATATTTATCCTTATGATCTTGAATACTATGAATTTGTTATAGTGCAAGGACAAGAATCGCTAAACAAAAATAGTTTATAAAAAAATAGGACTCCCAGCTTATCATTATACTATACAACTCTTAAAATCCCAATTATTAACATTTTCATTTTCTCTCTTTAGATGTCTGGAACATACTTGGAAGTGTTACAAAACGTGCCCCTTTCGTTTTTAACTGCGGAATGATTTTGTCTAGTGCATCGACAGATCCTTGCAAATGTCCACCTGGAGTCGAATGTTGAAGTATGACACTTCCTGGAAATGAATTCCCTAGCACATTATTTGTAATCGTATCAGCACTTACCCCTTTCCAATCAACTGTATCAACACTCCACTGTACAATCATAAAATTTTGCTCTGTCGCCCACTTCAATTGATTTTCAAGTATTTCACCGTATGGTGGACGTATAAACTTCGGTGCATAACCAGCTAAATGATTTAATATTTCTTCCGTTTTTATAATTTGATTACGGTATTCAGCCTCATTTACTTTCGCTAAATTCGGATGATTATACGTATGGTTACCAATTACATGCCCTTCATTCGCGATACGCTTTACTACATTCGGAAACTTTTCTGCATTTTCACCAAGTAAGAAAAAAGTAGCTTTTACATTATATTGTTTTAACTTATCTAAAATTTTTGGCGTAAATACTAAATCTGGTCCATCATCAAATGTAAGAGCYACTTCYGCTTTATTGTATGGTCCTGAAAATGCATACGCATATTTTTCRRYCCAYGAAAAWGGTGTCCATGACCCYCGATYCTCTTCCTTCACTTTGACTTGATCATTTTGCGGAACATTTAATACATACGGCACTGCGTCTATATAGTTTCCATAATAAAATGAATGATATGGCATATAAGCATACGAAACATTTCGTTCTAGTCCCCAATGAAATGGAACGAACATTTCTGGTGCGTAAAAATAATACATGATAAAAACCTCCCTAAAATTTCATATGTGATTCATCTGTACTTTGTTAGAGAAATTCTTATTCATGAACAAAAATAAGACTGTCCGTAATTAGGACAGTCTTACTGCTTTATACAATTAATAAAGTGAAACTTTAATCAGTGGGGGTTTTACTGCCCGTTTATGCGGGATAAATCGATGTACTATCTTTCGGCAAAACTTTCACATGTTTTAAATAGCTTGTCACTTTGTCATCATCATCTTGCGGGTATTGATATCCATATGTGTTAGCAATTTCGTTCGCAACTTCCCTAAACAGATCTCCCATTACAAAAAATGACTGCCATATATTTTCATATTCTGCATTTGAAAATGTCTTTYTAAAYTGCTCCCASRYATCTTTTTCAAMATATTGYTCGAAATGCTTWCCAAACTTYCCGGYATTMACTGTAAAMTTTGTTTTCATACCRATATGCCAYTCTAGCATTACGATTAACATATCACGCATTGGGCCTTCAAGCATTCCTTTCGCATAAGAAAGTTCCTCGCGCCACAATCCTTTTCCTACATTTGTACTGCACCACCAAAAT
>NZ_JBFTMA010000513.1:0-3242 GCF_056396725.1 Bacillus sp. 05T31 | reverse complement strand
GTATCTGGTTTCGGATTAACAATTTTATCTACTTTCTTCAATCCCTCTTTTGTAATCTCATAGACCGCTTTATTCCCAAAACTTTCCTGCATGTTTTTCTCCATATTTGTAATAGTAGCTCTGTTCGCACCTTCTAAATGTGTGAATTCAATAAAATTGCCTACTTTTACCGGAACTTTTGCTTGCTCAGCATTTTGTTGCTTATTTCCATAAATCTCTTTGTTATATAACACTTTACCTGATGTGTTTTGCACTTTAATACTTGCATATGTACTATCAAAGTAGTTATGTGGTACACCTGCTTTTAGATTAATTTGCATTTCTTCTGTTGATTTATTTAAATTTACTTTCACAAATTCAAAATCACCAATCCCTTTCATCGACCATGCAAACTGGTTTCCTTCTAAAATATTCGAAAAATTCGGTGTATCCGGTTTAACCGGATTAGAATCTGTACTTTTCCAAATTTCAGCCGTTAAATTTGGATACCCTAGTGCCGCTACTTTTTGGATTGTATCATTATTTGGGCGTAATCCCCATTTCTCAAAAAACGGAATTAAATTTTGTTTTGCTGCCTTTGATGCTGAAATCATAAATAATTGTTTTTTCGTTTCATCAGTTTGTGGAATCTCATTTGAAGGCATGTCTCTATACAGCTGATGCAACTTAGGATAGAAGTCTTCTCCGTACGCTAGTTGTAATTGCCAAAGCATTACAACTTTAACAAAAAGGTCACTAATGTCATCATAATTTTTATTAGGTTGTTCTAAGTATTGAAATGCCTTAGTATAAGCGCCCTCTTGTTGCAATCTAAAAGGTTGATTAGATGTAAATGCTTTTTCTACAGCAAGGCTGTAAAGATTGACTTGTACCTCTGTCATATTTTTAAAGTTCCAAGGCGTTTGTTGTCTCATATGTCCTGCCTCATGCCAAGGTCCCCATCCATCATTTGTAAATTTATTAATGTCTAATACATGTTGGATTGCATCTCCTACATATGCAGTTCTGTGAGGATATGCATACATATAATAATCCAGAGAATGGTTATCCTCCACATAATGCAGATAATGTTTATCTACTTGTTCTTCAGATAATCCAGATATTTTATCTTGAATTCTAGTAGCCTCATCCATTTTTTTTAAGAGTTGTACAGGATCTGTGTTAGAGTCTATCAAATATTTTTTAACACGAACTGGGCTAGCAGTAATCAATACGCGCTCCCCTTTTAATTCCACCGCATGTGCATTTGGATATTGATTGAGCATATTTATTAAATCTTGTTTCGTATGCTTTCCAAGTTCAAAGAGAGGAGTAGCCGTTCCGCCTGTTATTACTGTTGTTTGAATGGTACCACCTTGTTGTTTATTATAAAAATAAATCATTCCTCCATTTGGAGATTGAATTGTGTTTGTACCTGGATTTAAAGTAAATGATTTAATTTTGGAATCTTCCCTCCAAGAAGCATCGAACGAGAAAGTTCCAATATATGCTTGTATACTTTGATTTCCTTGTACCTGAATTGTTATTTGTTCATTTGGCTTAGCATATAACCCTGTTGGCTCGTATGCACTAAAATTTCTTTCCCTTCTTTCAATATTTTGAAGTTGGGAGACATCTCCTTTTCCTGGAACTGCAAATACTCGATTTTCCACATTAACAGAATTTTCATTCTGTAACGTTGTAGATACTTTCTTTTGCTGTGCTTGTTCTTCCGCAAAGACTTCTAATGAAGGCGTTATTCCAGTAGCAAACATAGATAATGTGGCAGTTATCATCACTAAATTTTTTGTTTTTTGTTGCTGTCCCCTTTTCATAATATCCCTCCGCTATATTTCCAAATACTTATATATTCATATTATCTATTGACACATATTTACACAATTTAACATAAATATACTCATTTATATAAGATAATGAACATATTTCAATTCACTTGATAAGAAGAATAATCAAATGAATGTATGAGAAAAAGAAGGATTTTAATACGTTTATTATTAAAAACGTATTAAAATCTTTAAAAATGTCAAAATATTAATACATTATGTTTTGGTACAAAAACTTCCAAGCAGTTGTAACTAATCACCTAAACCCGGATATACCAGTACTTTTAACGAATTCCTCGAAAGAATTCTCCTTCCTCAAGCGCGTGAAGGGCGTAGCCCAGCGGTAGGTGGGTGATGAATTTCGGTTTGGCGTAGCCAAAAGGCTTTGCTTTTTATTTTGCCTCTGATATAATCAGTCTTATAAAGTATAAGGGTTGGTATATCAATGAAATTAGATAGCAATAATCATTCAGTGTTCTTATTGTATTATCATCTGGTGTTGGTCGTAAAATACAGAAGAAATGTGTTTGATGATGATATGTCAGATTATGCAAAAGACATGTTTATCAGGTTATCCGAGAATTACAACATAACACTGGTAGAGTGGCATTATGATGTTGACCATGTACATATCTTGTTCAAGGCACATCCGAATACAGAAATGACAAAATTCATTAATGCTTATAAAAGTGCAAGTTCTCGACTAATCAAGAGAGACTTTCCACAAGTGAAAAAGAAACTCTGGAAAGAAATGTTTTGGTCAAGAAGTTTTTGTTTACTAACTACTGGTGGTTCGCCAATAGACGTAGTAAAGGAATATATTGAAAATCAAGGTGAAAAGTGAGGTGAAATGATATGACAAAGCATAATAAAGCATATAAATTCCGTTTGTATCCAACAGAAGAACAAGCATATCTTATGCGTAAAACCTTCGGTTGTGTACGTTTCGTGTATAACAGAATGTTAGCTGAACGGAAAGAAGCGTACGAAAAATACAAAGATGATAAGGAACAACTAAAGAAACAAAAGCTTCCAACTCCTGCGAAATATAAAACAGAATTTGAGTGGTTAAAAGAAGTTGATTCATTAGCTTTGGCAAATGCTCAATTAAACTTGCAAACTGCCTATAAGAATTTTTTTAGTGGTCAAAATGACTTTCCGACATTCAAAAGTAAAAAAGACAGAAAGTCTTATACAACGAATGTAGTAAACGGAAATATTATGTTGCTTACTGGTCATATCAAATTGCCAAAACTGAAAATGGTACGTATCAAACAGCATAGAGAGATACCACAAGATTATATGATCAAGTCATGTACGATTTCTATGACACCTACTGGTAAATACTATGTGTCCATCTTGACTGAATACGAAAAAGAGATTGTACAAAAAGAAGTAGAAACAGTTGTTGGATTAGAC
>NZ_JBFTMA010000512.1:0-3246 GCF_056396725.1 Bacillus sp. 05T31 | reverse complement strand
TGTAAATTTAGTCTTGTAAGAAGGAAGGAAGCTTCTTACAAGACTAAATTTACAATCAAACCATGAATTTCTCCAATTTGATTTAACATTTCTAAATGCCCTGTTTTCGTATTAATTAAATTCATAACATCTTCTAACTCAGTTAATCCCATTTCAGCTTGTTTTACAATCGTCATTTTCTGCGAATATCCGTAACGCGGATGACGAGACATAACATCTTTATACTGCAATACATTATCAACGTAAAAATTCAAAAATGATTTTACAGTATTTTTGTATTCCATAACATTATCGAGCGTTAACTCTAATTCGATTTTCTCTTTAATTTCTCCAATGTTATCAACAAGTGCTTCCATTTGTTCTAACAATTTATCTTTTTTCGGATCTGCATGCAAATTATCCGAAAAAGCAAGTCCTGTCCTGACATTTGCTTCTTTCGGCATTTGAGTAGCAGGCGGTATATGCGATAAAATTGGATTATGCGAGATAGAACGCAGCATATATATCACCTATTTATTTTTTTATTTCCTTCCAAACTTAATCGTAAAATCCAGTTATTTATAATTATACTCTGTACAATGATATTTTGCAGTTATTTTTTATAGAAGATATGTTACAATTTAGCATGAGGTGGCACAAATCTATGAATATTTTTCTTTGTGGTTCAAATCAATTAACAGCATTAGATCAGGAAGAAATAAAAAAATTTTTAATTGACTATGCTCACAAACATAAAATTTACATATTATGTTATAAATCTATTGAAAATGAGGTTCTTCGTTTCTTCATTGAAAACGAAAGACTTGCTCAAAATTTATGTCTTTACACACTACAACCGTTACAAGTATTAACAGACGAATTTCAAGAAGTCGTTGATTACTTAAAAAAACACGGAGCCGAGTATATTGCTTTTGATCATCCTTCCGACTCCATTTATCGATCAGATTATATGTTTTTTGTAAAGCAAATTGTCGAAGATACCGATTTAGTTCTCTGTTTTTATAACGGAGATAAACATACGTCTGTCATTCCCGTTGACGTTGCAAAAGAAGCAGGAATTGATGCTGTTATTTATGATTTACCAGGCTTACATGAAAAGCAGATGAAAAAAAGCTTTGAACAAAAAATTCGTATGATGTAAAGGGGGAGGCACAATATCGTTATTGTGCCTATTGTAAATATGATAACTGAACAAGATTATAATCAATTTGTCGTAAGTTTTAAACAGCACTTTAATATGGATATCGCTTCCTATAAGCAAGATAGAATGCGCCGAAGAATCGACGCTTTCATTTCGAGAAAAGGTTTTGAAAATTACACAAATTTTTTAAATAATTTACGCACCGATCAAACGTTATTTTTAAGTTTTATTGACTATATTACAATTAACGTATCAGAGTTTTTCAGAAATAAAGAGCGCTGGCAAACGTTAGAGACGAAAGCTCTACCAAAGCTACTTGAACAAAATAACGGTAAATTAAAAATTTGGAGTGCTGCTTGCGCTGCCGGTGAAGAACCATATACACTTTCTTTAATATTATCGAAGCATCTAGCTCCGTTTCGTTATGACATTCAAGCAACGGATCTTGATTTTCATGTTTTAGAAACTGCAAAACGTGGTCAATATACAGAACGCTCTTTGAAAGAATTACCTAATGATTTAAAACAACGTCATTTCACAAAAGAAGATGATACATATATATTGCATCAAAATATTAAACAGCAAGTTACATTTAAACAACATGATTTATTAATTCAGACATTTGATACGAACTACGATTTAATCATTTGTCGAAATGTAATGATTTACTTTACAGAAGAAGCAAGAATAAAGCTTTATGAAAAGTTTAGTCGTTCTTTACGAAAAGGCGGCGTACTATTCGTTGGTAGCACAGAACAAATTTTAACACCCGAACGCTACAACCTTCAGCGTTTTGATACATTCTTCTACGAAAAAATATAGAAAAAGGTCGTCATAATTGAAATGACGACCTTTTTTTATTATATAATTCGAATCAATATGATACCTATAACCCATATAAAGAGAAATAGAGCTGTAACAGACCATTTATGCTCTTGAATCGTATGTTTCAACGCATGAGATAATTGCGTCATATTCATTTCTGCAAGTGCTCTCCACACGCTCACATCACGTTCTTTAGAAATACGATTTGTACCGCTAATTAAGATTGTTTCATTAGACAATTTTGTCATGTAAGCTGTAATAACTGTTATCATTAAATTCGTATTTTCTTCTGATGGATCTTGTTCCACTCTAGAAATGAGCGCACTTACATCAAGTAATGGAATATGTACTTTTCTTCCAAACGCAAGCTGCACTTCAGCGAAATCATACGTTCCATCTAATAACGGAACTCCCTTTATATGCGCTTGTTTAATAAGCCCATGCAAACTTCTAACAATTTGTTCATATATTTTGTCCGATTGCTTTCCTTCCTCAGACAACATATGTAGCTTTGAAAACAACTGCAACACGGTATCCATTTCTTTAGAAAGCATTTCTTTTACAATCTTTCCATCACCTAAACTCGCAAGTAGAATCCCTATTTCATTATTTTTCGAAATGATTTGAGACTGCCCCGTAAACACAAGGTTACTCCGTTTTCGTTCTTTCTGAATTTCATGTTCTGAAATAGCAGCAGGCTGTTTTAATGGGTGTAGCGTCTTATTTTCAATTGTAGTACGTTTAATTTCCATTTAAGCGCCTCCACTACTATCAAATTATTAGCCCCACTCTTTATTACTCTTTAAAACTAAAAACAGTACAAATAATCCTGACATAATAGCAAACACATTAGAGGCTTGTACTCCCTGTTCACTTTCTTCTTTTTTCTCTTGCTGTTCTTCTATTTTTTCTTTCTTTTTAGAAACGACTTGATCGTCATTTTTACCTTTTTTCTCTTTATGAGCCTTCACATTATTTACTTCCCTATTGTCAGCCCCTGGCTCTTTTATAACGTAATTGCTTTCCTCTTTCTCTTTCAACGGCTCTTTTATAAAATAGTTTACTTTCTCTTCTTGTTTTGGGATTTGAACAACTGGAAGCTTTTCTTCCGGAAGCGGAGTCGCTATTTTCGAATCTTCCTGCTTCTCAGCTTCTTTCTTATCTTCTAGTTTATTTTGATTCTCATGTTCTTCTATCTTTTCATTATCTTCCACTTTTTGTTCGATAATAGAAATGATGTATTCACTCTCTGTCACAAATGTATTCACTCTCTGTCACAA
>NZ_JBFTMA010000511.1:0-3246 GCF_056396725.1 Bacillus sp. 05T31 | reverse complement strand
AAACTCTTGTCTACCAAGCTGTATACTAATATGCGCTGGTTGTCTTTCTCTAGCTGTAGAATTTGAAGCAGTTTCGGCATCCGTATTTCCAGAGCTTGCTTGTGCTTTTGCTGTCTGATACGCTCCTAATCCTCTAGGCATCCCGTATACAGTTTCTACGTTTAATGCCTCTGGTTTCATCCAATCAGTCATTTGTTCAGTTGTTCTTTGTACGGCCCCTTTCATCGCATCTATACCATTAATCCAACCTTTCATCATGTTGACCCCGATGAAATCCCTGAACCAACGTGACGGTGAATGAATTGATAAAAGTCCAGATATTTTATCTTTTATCCCGTTTCCGATATCCGTAATTTTGTCCCAAATAGCCCCAGCCATTGAGCTGATACCATTTAATAGTCCCTGCATCATGTTACGCCCTATACTCCCCAAATCGATTCCATTCAAGAAAGATTTTACATTATTAAAGATTTGAGTAACTGTATTATATATAGAGCTTAAAATACTAGATGTCGCAGATTTAGCAGCATTCCATATTGAAGAAATAATGCTACCCGCTGCCGACATCGTTGACGAAACGACCGAACCAATACCTGAAAAAATCGAGCTTACTAGAGAACCTATCGCCGATAAAACACTAGAAAAAACGGATTTCACTAAATTTAGCCCAGAAGTCACGACCGTTGAAATTAAATTTATCGCCCCTTGGATAATATTTCCGATCAATGACATTGCACTTGATGTTATCCCCTTCACCGCGTCCCATGCTCCACTCCAGTCTCCCTTTAAGACAGCAGTGAATAATTTTATTATGTTCGTAATAATCCCAATTACCGATGTAATAATGCCCATAATTGCCGGGAATACCGCCTGGACAATCTGCAAGATAAATTGAATCGCTGGAATAACTACACCTTTTATAATCGTTGCCAGCCCCTCAAGAATTGCAGTTACAATAGGAATTGCTGCTTGAATAATAGAAACTATCACCGGGAATACAGCCTGAACAATTTGGAGAATTAAAGGAATTACTGTAGTTGCTATAATTGAAATAATTTGACCGAATAATTGAATGATAGGAATTGCGACCGAGATTGCCGCCCCTATAATAGACGCTATTATAGGGAATACCGCTTGTACAGCCTGCAAAATAATCGGAATTACTGTAGTTGCTATTATCGAAATGATTTCTCCAAACCCTTGTAGTAGCATACCTGCTATACTAAATACTGTTTGAATGACTTGTAAAATAATTGGAAACGCTGTTTGAAATGCCTGGGTAAATATCGGAATAACAGTAGTTGCAAATTCTGAAAACATTTGAGCTAAGAATTGGATTCCCTCGCTGATCATAGGCATAATTTCAATAGTTGTATCAGCAAACATTCGAATAAGATCAGTAATCATCGGCATCACTTGCTGCATGATTTGACCAAATCCTGTAAATAATTCAATTGCTAGAGGTACTACTGATTGTACAATTTCACCAAAGAGACTTGCTATTGTTGAACCCAGCTCTCCAAATGCGGCACCCAGCTCCGCAAATGCAGGACCTAATGTGGCAAAACTTTCAGCTATAACTTGACCTGTCTTTTGAAATTCTGGTGCTAGAGGGGCAAATGCTTGCATAATCCCCTGTGCCATTGACTGCACAACCGGTAAAATAGCCGAAATCACAGTAGAAAAAATCTGCTGTATCGATTGCCAAGCTGACATAAATGCTGATTTCACCTGATCATTTGTATTAATTAATTTAAAAATCGTAGCCCCTAACGATGCCACAATTGCTATTACCCAACCGACAGGACCTGATACACCTAGGAATGTCAGTCCTAAACGAACAATTAACGGTGTCAAAGTTGCTATCGTGTTTCCGATAGAAGAAAATGACATTTTTATAAAATTAACTACAGGCGTAATAGCTGATCCTATTCCTGAAAATGCACTACCTAGACCTGCTAATACAGAATCGAAGGCTCCACTTAAACTCTGGCTAATTTCATTGAACATAGATTTTATGACTGCAATAGTTACTCCAAATGCGTTACCTATTGCATTACCCATTTCAACAAATTTAGCTGGGATTGTACTTAGATACGCACCAAAAGAATCAAGTGCTTCTTTCATCGAATTGACCGCTGATACGGTTGTATTTTTTATAGATTCCCAGCAACTATTCACAAAATTACGGAATGTTTCATTATGTTTATATAACTGTACAAGTGCCACGCCTATTAAACTAAGAATTGCAATTGTTGCTCCAATTGGTCCTAATAATAAAGCAAAGCCGGCTCTTAGTGCAGATAAAGCCCCCCGAAGCATTACTGCCGCTTTTGATGTTCCCGACATCCAAACCATTAGTTGGCCAATAGTAATTATCGCTCCACCAATTGCATTAATCACAATACCCGCTACTGTAGCAATAACTAAAAAAGCCACCGTAAATGCTACTACGGAGGCTATCACTGTTTGTACGGGTGCTGGTAAATTTGTGAAGGCATTTGCTAATTTTTCAACTACACCAGCTACGCTCAGAATCGCAGGTGCTAACGCGTCCGTAAACGCACGAGCGGCAACGTCCAGCGTTGACTCCATCCTCGTCATTGCCCCAGCCCAACCATCAAGCATTGCGTCAGCCGCCTTCTTACTTGCACCATCAGACTTAACTAACGATTGTGTTAATGCATCAATCTTTTCAGGTCCAGCCGCTACAAGTGCCATCATACCGGAAACAGCCTCTGTACCAAAAATAGTCGCTAACGCAGCACCCTTTTGAGCACTTGTCATACCCTCCATCCCTGATTTCAACTCACCAATAATTTTAGCTAGAGGCTTCATATTTCCTTGTTGATCAGTAATAGAGACACCCAGACGTTTCAACTCGTTTGCCGCTGCTTTTGGTGGTTTAACCAGTCGTAGTAACGATGCGCGCAGTGCTGTACCAGCTGTTTCTCCCTTGATACCACTGTTTGACATAATACCAACAGAAGCCGCAAGTTCTTCCATTGATATCCCTAACTGAGCCGCTGGTCCTGCCGCATATTTAAATGCGTATTGCATGTCACCAACGCCTGCAGCAGTCGCATTTGCGGCGGTTGCAAGAACATCGGCAACGTGTGTGCTTTGGCTCGCCTCCATACCAAATGAATTTAGTGCCGATGTAATCGTATCAGCAACCATACCCAAATCTTCACCAGAAGCGGCCGCTGCACTCAACACACCAGGTAATGCTTTAGTTGCTTGTGC
>NZ_JBFTMA010000510.1:0-3250 GCF_056396725.1 Bacillus sp. 05T31 | reverse complement strand
CAGTTAGCTTTTTGTTAACTGCTCTTTTATATTGAACTAATAATAAAATTTTGTTCTTATTGCTTTTTTACATCATATACTTCTAACCTAAACGTATCGCTCATAGAGTTACCTCCTATCTTAAAGAGCACTTATGCATGGTGCTCTTTTTTAGTTTCTTTATTTCTACAAAATGAAATTTTTGTATAGAATCATCCTTATTTAACAATCTATATTGATCTTTACGCTTATGTATCAGTTCATAAGCTACTTCTAATATTTAAGAACTTCATAGAATACAATGTAGGACAAATTTTCTAATAAACCAGTCCTATTAAAACTTGAAAAGGAGGTGAATACAAAATGGCGATCATACCTCCATTTATAGCTTCTAGAAGATTTACTTCCACACTAGGTGCAGGTACAGGTACAGGTACAGGAGCTGCTTTTGCAATTGCTGCTACAGCTTGTTTGAATGATGCTGGAGTTACTGCTACAGCATTTCCAGCCTTCACGTATTATAATTTCTACCTAAACGGTGTACTTCAGCCAGGCGGGGACTCAAGTGTTACTACTGGTCCAACTGGAGCAATCACAATTCCAGGTGGCGATGCATTCGACCCAGCAATTCCAGTTACTGTTGAATTTATCGTAACTTAATTCGCATCTTTTACTTTTGGACAGGCTTCTTAATAAAGAAATCTGTCCTTTTTACTAAAATGAAGTTTTTATTAAAGTAACCCTGATCATTCAGATTTCCCTCTACATACTCCCATAAACCATAAAAGCTCTCATCTTCATTGTTTATAAGTTCCTGCAAATCTTCATCTTCCTCAATTTCTTCTTCGTAGTATTCTTCTAAGAACTCTTTTAAATTACTAAAATTAGAAAATATAACGTGATCGCCGTCATTAAAGAAATGTTCCTCATGCCCACTATCATAATCCTCATGTCCTGGAACAAATCGATAATCCTTAATTGTCCAAAAACGTGGTGCTGCTTGTGAATCATAATCATGTTCACCTTCGTGCTTCATAATTGCCTGAAGTTCCTTTAAAAATTGAATATCCTTGTTCATTTCCCATTCCCCTTTACGAATAATCTTTTTTATATYGCACATACTACCTGCAAGCCGACTTCCCACGGCTGCACTCTTTCAAATCGGAGAACTCTCCTCCGTGTGCCGTGCAAAAACGTAGCAGGTAACTTAATCGGTTACCTGCCGTTTTTGCGTGTGGAGATAATGGGAAATGCTGTATTTGAGATTAGGAATTTCGTTTTGGGGGCAACCTGTTTTGTTAGGTTGATGGCGATGAGGTGGTACCCCTAAACGAGCAATTATCTGGTGTCGATTTACATTTAAGGTTGCCCCAGCCATATTTGCATAAGGTGGGCCTGCTGCTTGCATAACTATTGCGGTCATTGCTGGAACCGTGACACCTACTCCTAAATTGATTATTAAGAAAATAATTGCTAATAACAAATATGGCGCAGATGTACAAATTTACCACAAATTCTTTTTTGTTGTATGATTAATTAAGTGGTATTATTTCTAAAATTAATCACAGAATGTCTTTAGTAAATCCTGAACTGTTTAATAACTTAGTCGAAAACTGGATTGAACATGATGCCCTGCCAAAAGAAGTTAATTAAGTTCTCTTTTAACCCTAGATAAACAGCAATATATGTTCTAATTCCCTTAAATGTTGCAAGGAGGTGGTGAAATTATGAATAAAAAAACTTGGTTTATATTTACTTTTCCAGCTATTTTAGTAGCTGGTTATGCTGTTTTCCAATATTTTATTATGGATGGATTTCAAGCAGGGTTTGTYCAAATGAAGCTTATGTTTCTATCTAAAATGAGTRCGTTTTGGTACATTATGTTATTTMTACATATTGCAACTAGTGTAGTAGCATTAGTAATTGGTCCTTTTACATTATCCMCAAAATTTAGAGAAAAGAATATCAGTCGCCATCGAATGATTGGAAAAATCTATATGATTGGTATATTATTTGGCGGCTTTTCAGGACTTTATTTATCCTTTTACGCTACRGGRGGATTRGTAGGAAAGYTYGGTTTCGGTTTGTTATCCGTRTTTTGGCTAACATCGGCATATCAAGCATTAAACAGAGTTAAGAAKAAAAAAATTCAAGMCCAYCGRAATTGGATGATCCGAAATTATTCCTTAACCTTTGCGGCAGTTACATTAAGAATTTGGCTACCTTTGTTTGTATTTCTATTTGGACTGGAGTATTTCGAACTTAGTTATGCTGTTATTGCTTGGTTAGCGTGGGTGCCAAATTTAATCATTGCAGAATTATTTATAAGACACAGTCGTAATAAAGGGCAACAACAGAAAAATGCTGATTTACATTTTTGATGCAAATTTGATTTGTTATTGAGGCAAGAACTCTTAGGTATTTCCATGATTTTCTATAAAATCACATAATTTAAGTTGATGGATGTGTGATGCTACCCCATGTCTATCAAGCTAAGAAATTAGTTGTTCTCCAAAACGAAAAAATTAACTAAATCCCTATAAATAACTATAGGAAGATAAAAACTCTGTAGCTTTCGAATAAAGTTTGATCAAAATTATGTAGTTGTTTGGTGATAATAAAATTGTTTCATTTATAATAAAATCATTTAAAAAATTAATAAAGTTATTCAATTTATTCTGACGGTAATAATAAAATAATTAAAAAGTGAAAATATTTATTTGGAAACTACGGTTACTCATTTGCGATATTTACGTACCATGAAACAACTAATTACACTGTCTACAACTGAAATTCTCTTTGATTTCGAATGCCTTACAAACAAAAAATTAGCACGAATGTTCGTATGAAGGTATAATTATAAGTATCTTAAAATCAAAGGAGGTCTTGCCTTATGAGTCAAAGAATTTCCTACTATGATGTTGCACCTGATGGCATGAAAATTATGATGGATATGGAGAAGTACACTAAGAAGTCTACAATTAATCGAATTACTAGAGAACTTATAAAGATTAGAGTCTCTCAAATTAACGGTTGTGCTTTCTGCATGGATATGCATACATCCGATGCTCGTAAGATAGGTGAAGCCGAACAACGAATTTATTGCTTGAATGCTTGGAATGAATGCGATTTTTATACACCTGAAGAGAAAGTTGCTCTTGAACTATCTGAGCATATTACTCTAATTCCCACTAAAAGAGTTCCTGAAGACCTATATAAGCGAGTACGTGAACACTATGACGAGAAACAATATGTTGACCTTGTTCTGGTA
>NZ_JBFTMA010000509.1:0-3264 GCF_056396725.1 Bacillus sp. 05T31 | reverse complement strand
GCTAATTGATTAAGTGTAGCGGGAGACATATATCGATATAACTCTTCGGCAAATAAAGACAGCTCTTGTTTTTGATGCATATTCATAAAAAGCACGTCACCCTTTCTCATTAACATAAGAGAATAGTAACGTGCTTTTAATTTTAAGAATAGTCTAAATCCTTAAGTTGATGGATGTGTGGCGAGACCCCTATCATTTTACTATTCCTTAATATAAAAATTCTTTGTTTTTACAAATAATACTCAAACATTTTTGCAACCTTTTCTTTCATTTTTTCTTTTATAGATAATTGATTGACGTCAGAGGATGTTACCCTCTTTGAATTTTGTAAGTCTGCAGTAATGACTGGCTTTATTTTCGAAATATAGACAGGGTCTTGGATATAACAGTTCATTTCTTCATTTAAATGAAACGAGCGCGAATCAAAATTCACGGTCCAACCATCAATACTTTTTCGTCAATCAAAAATACTTTACCGTGTAACACTCCCTTTTTATAACCATATACTTCTATTCCCTGTTTTAATGCTTTTCGGATATATGGATACGCTGCTTCTTTAACTAACAGTGCATCCGAATGAGGTGAGAACAGAGTTTTGACACGGACTCCCCTCTTTCTTGCATCTACTAATGCTTTCCAAATAGTAAGGAATAATATTCATACTATAAACTATGTGGTTACTTCATAGTCAATAAATAAAAAAATTTAAAATCAAAACTGGCTGTTTTTAGTGATGAAGGAGTACATGTCTCGTTCTGTTGCAAAGTTTCTTAACAGCTAAAAAGTTGGTATGATAGCTGTTCTTGCAGAGTTTGAGCGTGATATTATTCGTGGAAGGCCTCTTTGTAAAGATAATGCGTAAATACAAACAAAACCAGCAAAACACCTTTTCTGTGTCGTACTGGTTTTGTTGAAGTCCATCTTGAATTGTAGCTAGTTCAACGTGATTGCAAATTCCGAGTTCGGCGCGCCAGCAAATACAACCGATCCGTTYTTCGGCAGTTTTACTTTGTTATTGCCGCTCACAACGGTAAAATTGACGCATACTCCCTTCTCATCATACACCGCGAATGAACTCTTCGATGACAACGTCACGCTCATCGTTTTCCCTGCTATCGCTTGTGGGATCGTAAACCATTTCGCATGCCCATTTGCTTGTAGCGTAACTTTGGATGATTGGCCTGCATCAAGCGGTTTTACGTTGGATCCACTTACGTATAACAATCCGGCCATCTCCATATATTCACTGCCGCCTTCTGTATAGAAATGAGTTTCCGTCGTATCACGGCCATTCATCACGGGGATCTGGAGCTGATGCGCCGCGGTGTTCGGACCTGTAATTTTTCTGCCGTCCCAATAGCCCGCTAGGMCTTCCTTGCGAGTAATTTGTGTGGTAATAAGTTTCGGTTGAACGAGATATTCAATAGAACTAAATTTCTCGTTCACGAGATAGAACTTGACGCCTTCCCGCTTCGCCCATGCGGCAGCGGTTTTCTTCGATAGCACGTTGTCTTCTAGTTTCTCGGCTAAATAGTGAGTCATCACATTTTGCCCTAAGCCTGGCGTCGATTTATATGTGCTCTCCTTCAAATAAGTTCTTCCATTTTTCTCAGTGACGAAGTTGAGCTTGGAAGTACCCTTCTCATTAATAAAGCTTCCATTCGCAGTATATACATATTTTTCTTCTCGATTAGATGGTAAGAACAGTTCTCCATTCTTCGTAATTTCTATTTTGAAATGACTTTCGCTATTGCCGTAAAAGCCCGCTTTCTTCGTCACGTCTTGAGGCATCTTGGCCTTGACCGGCTTGCCAAAGGATTTGTTTGGCTTGATGTCCTTAATTGTGCCCTTCTCTTTAAGCGCGGCGAGCAGTAATTCAGTTGCCAGTAGTTGATTTGTAGAGCTTTGGCCGCCGGATGACAACACAGCCACTGCCATCTTCTGTTCCGGAAGCACGACCAGTATAGCATGTTGCAGTGTTGTATCGCCGCCCTTAGCCATGCTTTTTATCCCATATTCACTGAATGGGTATAGTTTCACACTATCCCAGCCAAGACCATAGTTGAAAATATTACCTCCATCCCCCGGCCACATTCCTTTTTTATATTCCTCTTGCTCCATCGCCTTGACTGCCTTATCAGAGAGGATCCCTTTTCCCTGTCCCATAAATAATTGTGAGAATCGTACCATATCTTCTGCCGTGGAAGAGATCCCTCCCGAACCAATCACATTCACCGATTCAATGGGAAGCTGCCCTTGGTACGCCGGAAAATAGAGTCTAGCCCGCTTATCGTCTTCCCATTTGTCCTGCGGCGTTTTCGTATGATTCAGCTGTAAGGGTTCTGTAAACCGTTGATGTATAAATTCGGTAAAGCTCATACCGCTGACTCTTTCCACCAAAATCTCGGCCAGCGTAAAGCCGTCGTTGCAGTATACCGAGAACGCGCCAGGATCCGCCTTCAAGCTTTGGTTGGACAATTGCCGCATCAAGACATCATGGGCATAGGTATCATTATCGTTAAATAAAAATGCATTACTTAACGTGGAACCTTGCAAGCCGGAGGAGTGGTTTAACAGCATACGTGGCGTAATGCGTTTGTACCGCTCGTCTTTCATCTTGAAATCAGGAACATAGTGGACGACAGGAGCATCCAAATCGACTTTTCCTTCGTCGACCAATTTCATTACAGCCGCTGTTGCATACATTTTACTGACTGAACCAATCCCATATAGAGTATCTTTGTTCAGCCGCTGTTTTCCTTCCATATCGTTCTTGCCTGTCTKACCCGACAAAATAAGTTTACCATTATCAATTAGCGCATACTGCACGCTAGTCGTCCCATAGGACTTCGTGAGTAGCGCAGCCTTCTCTGCCGCAATCTTCTCCAGTTCTTGGTTAGCAACTTCTTGGTTAGCTACAACCGGAGTCTTACTGCTTGAAGATGCTATCGCCCCTGTTGGTAGGATCATCGTTAGCGCTAATGTAGCGGCTAACACCCCAGATAGTTTATTTTTCATGAGAGAATTGCCTCCTTAGATAAGTAATCGAATTCATCACTTATTTGTTTAACTATAAAAAATATGACAAAATTTATCCGTTTTTCTTTTTTGCCTACTTGCTAAATTCAGCAAGTAAAATGTTTTTAAAAGGATTAGGACTGTCAGCTCTACCCAAACTATTCCAATTGACGACCAACGTATGCTTGCCTCCAAGTTTACCTCCAACAAGAGTAGTAAACCCTAGAATGCCACCTGTGTGTCCCC
>NZ_JBFTMA010000508.1:0-3268 GCF_056396725.1 Bacillus sp. 05T31 | reverse complement strand
TTTCTACTCCCCCCCGTCCTAATATTTGTAGGGTTACTTGATCAGTGGGTGAAGAAAGAAACGCTAATGAAATACATGGGAGAAAAGTCCGGCATATATGGAATATTATTCTCTCTATTATTAGGCGGTATTGCAGCTGGTCCCCTCTATGTTGCCTTTCCAATTGCAGCACTACTATTAAAAAAAGGCGCAAGTATTAGGTACATCGTATTTTTCTTAGGCGTTTGGACAACTGCGAAATTACCRATTATSGTGTATGAATTTTCTTCATTTGGMGCTRCYTTTACRCTCATTCAYATTTGYTTYGGTTTAKTGTTCTTTTATRTAATGGGCATCATTTTTGAGAAATTTTATGATCAGGGGCAATTGTTGCGGTATGATGTTACGAGGGAAATGTAATAAACTGCTTATACAATTACAACACTCAAATTGACCACAAAATAGGAATATGATATATTTTCCGTATAATACTATATAAGTGTGACATCGAATAAAATGGCATATAATAAAAAGAAGAGATGCGCTAACATCTCTTCCCTAACTGCTACCGTATAGGGTGGTAGTTATTATAAGTTATTTCTTTTTGCGGAACCCACCCTTTTGCTTCCTACGGCGCGGAGTGGGTTTTTTGTTGTCCTTATCCAGAAGTTGCTTCCGCAAAAAACACGCTGAAACTTCACGTACAGTCGCTTTCACAAACTCTTTTACAAGATCAAACAAAAACTCCATATTATCACCTCCTTTCCTTCCAAATAGAAAGAAGGGATAACCACCCACCCTCACAATATGCAGTTAAATATATTTTACCAAACGATTGTTAAGATATTATGTAAACAAAACAAATGAAATTTCACATAGAAAAAAGCCCATATGAAAATGGGCTTTTTTGCATACTATTTATTCTCTTTTAACTTCTCTAACTCCCGCTGTACTTCTTCTTGCAAATTTTGATCTAACACTTCTTGTTGATTCGGAGACTTTAAATTATAAAAATAGTTACTAGCAGCTGTTTCTGCTTCTAGCTTTTGCACATACGATTCAATGCGTGCAAAGCCTTTCGCTGTACTTTCTGTATGGAACGAATCAATTGCTCTGTTGCTTTCTTTTATCGCTTGCGCCGCATTTAACCGTGAAACAAGAACTAGTTCTTTATATTGCAACTCTCCATATTTCTTTTGCAATTTGTCAATTTGTTCATAAATCGTTGCTGTTTGCTCTTTTGTTATTTCGTACTGCTTACGATATAGTTCCGCCTTTTTCTCATTCACAATTTTTTCTTGCAAGGCTAACTGCGCCATATGATCTTCTTCGCGTGATACTGCAAGCTCAGCTTGGCGAGTTCTCTTCGCAATAAGAGCAACCGTTTCTGAAATTAATGCTTCATACTTTTTTTCTAAATAATATTGGTGAGAAAGTGCTTTTTCAGCCTTCGTAATTTGCTGTTCTGTTTCGCGAAGATATTGCTTCAACATGCTAACCGGTTTTTCTATCTTATCTAACGTTTGATGCACATCCGCCACTACAATATTTTTAATACGTTTTAAAATACCCATTATTACTTCTCCTCCTTACGAATATTGCGTTCCCATTGATCTAAAATATCTACTTGTTTTTGTACTTGAAAATCGCTGTATACATCTATATCAGTTGCCATTCTTTTCTCTTTTAATTTTTTATATGCCCAAACAATCGCTGCAACAAATGCAAKCATCGGAAGRACYGGTAATAAACCAATAACTAGGAGCAATATGCCTGTCCATTTTTTAATCGCATTCCCTTCAGACTTACGAATCATAAACCAGCCGAAAAGAACAAATCCAAACGCTAACAGGAATGGTATAAAGAATAAACCTTCAAACTCTTTTTCATGGTGTTTTTCATGATGCTGATTTCGCTCAAAGTTATTAAACTTTTCTTTTTGTGTAACGAAAGCTTCCCTTTCTTTATCGTGAGAAACAGTATATGCCGCTTGCYTATGCTTCTCATGATCCCACCTTTCAAACTTCATACTATGTAATCCAAACAATAGTAATGCCAGAAGTAACGGCAGGATCAAAATCCATTTTAACCAACGTAATTTTTTACGTTTATTCTTTTTCATCTGTTCACCACCATCTATCATTCGTTTTGAGATAAGCAAAAAATGTATTACCTCCCTTTACCTTTGATACATATGAGTGTAAAACTTGGACGTGAGAAGAGCATGAAAGAAACATGATGAATATATGAGAAATATCTAAAAAATTTCTCATAATTATTCCAAAACGAAAGAACCCAACTTCTCCATATAAAGTGAAACTTTAATCAGTGGGGGTTTTGTCCATCCCCCACTGATTATTAGCCTTCACCAATCGGGCTTTTACGGGCAGTTATCTCCCACCTAACTTCCTCGCATTCACCGAATTTTGAGGTGGGAGTCTTACTGCCCGTTAATGCGGGACCAAATAGAGAAATTGGGTTCTTTTTCATTATTTCTATTCACTTTAGAAACTCACATACTAATCTTCTTCAAATCCGAACTTTCAATAATTGAATGGAGAAAAAAGCGTCGATAAATTTTTGTTCCAAATATTCAGAATTAATATTAAAATAAACAATGGGGATAGGGGTATGGAATCATAAATTATACATAACGAGGGACTAGAAATGAAAATACAATTAAAAGCTGATTTAATGCTACTACTAGTTACATTTTTTTGGGGTGCATCCATCCTACTTACAAAGCTTGGACTTGATGGCATAGAAGAATATAATTTAATCGCATTACGATTTATTATTGCCTTTCTTTTATCAGGTTTAATATTTTACAAACACTTATTCAAAGTCGATTTTAAAACTGTAAAATATGCTTTTATACTAGCTTCCGTTTTATTTATCGTTTACATTTTCGCGACATTCGGTACAAAGTATACTAGTGTCTCTAATGCTGGTTTCTTACTATGTCTCACAGTCATTTTCATTCCGATATTATCAGCTATATTTTTAAAACACATTCCTGAAAAGAAAGTTATATTAGGAATTGTGTTAACGATAATAGGAATTGGCTTATTAACATTAACTAGTGAATTCAAGATCGGTAACGGCGATATATTTTGCATAYTRTCTGCYTTATTTTATGCGATTCACGTCATCATTACTGGAAACGTAACAAAACATGTGAACTCGATTGCGCTCGGAGTCATACAACTCGGTTTCGTCGGCCTATTTAGTCTTATTTTTTCATTAGTGATGGAAACCCCAAAACTTCCTAGCACGATCAACTCATGGC
>NZ_JBFTMA010000507.1:0-3269 GCF_056396725.1 Bacillus sp. 05T31 | reverse complement strand
TTCACAACCTAATTCATGTATCTTCTCCGAAATCTCTGAACATTCAACTGTCATATATAATTGATTTACAAAAGATTGAATACTTGTCTGATTAATTCCAGACCATATTCTTTTTTTCGATTCAACAATGATATTTAAATCTTCATTAAGATATGGGTCATAATATTTAAACAACGAATCTACTCCATGGTCGTTTTTTCGCTCTGCGCTTTTACCTGTTCCATGAATAGCCGGTTTCCCACAAGTAATATCAAAATTTGAACAACCTACTTGTCTCCATCCTAATTCTTTTAGTATTTTAATTGTTTGCGTTGTCCAACGTTCTCCTTCAAATTGCTGCTGTTCTGACATAGAATACACCTCACATAAATTTAAAATTGTTAATTGTTTCTTTTATATCTTCAATAAAATTCTTATCTATACTTTGAAAATCTAGTTTAATTGTTCCTTGTTCAAGATTAGTATCTAATTCAACAAATTCTTCTGCTTTAGAATAGACTTTAATCTTTACTCGAGAAACTTTTGCACCTAAGTTACCCACTAAATATAAAGCATCATTATTATTTGTCATACTCAAAGTAGCAACAGGTATATATTTGTTAAGTACTTTAATTTCATTAAATGCTACTTCTGTTATATCAGTTTTACACTTAGAAAAATTCTCATAAAAACATTCAAAATCAAATCCACTTGATTTAATATCAAAAGGTTTTTCTCCCTGTAAAATTTTATTTATAAACTTAATTATACTGGGTTTTCCCCAAACAATTAGAGTTTTATTCTCTAGGTTTAATCTTAATTCTGCATTCATAATTTTAGGGGTTTCTTCTGAAACGATTTTATTGTTTTCTTTATCAAAAGAAAAATCAAATGTATTTATAACCCTATAGTAATTAATAGCAATGACTTCTTCTGAACTTTCAAGCGAATGGTAGCCTTCTGTACTACTTTTTTGTGACAAAAGCTTTTCAAAATACTCCCGCACTTTATCTATATCATTAACTACTATTTTGTTTACATAAACAAACGGTTCTAAATTCAGCATTTCTTATCCCCCCTTAAAATTAGAATGTAAGGTTTATTTTAACAAATAAATAAAAAACAACTTGTCGAACCAAGTCGAAAAATAGCAAGTTTTTCAAACATTCTATTTACAATTCTAAAAATAATTTTATGAATAAATTTCACGCTATATTCTCTCATTCAGTGATTTTTTATGACAATCATTAATCCAACTGCAAACTAATCTATCTATTATTAGTTTGCACTTATCTGAGACGATAATCTTTCGTTAATCTCATTATATAGTTAGTTCAATATTATCTGTACGATTAAGATAAAAGATAGATACACAGCGCATATTAAAAGCGTTTATCACTTTATAATAAAGTGATTGATTGAGATAAGTCGTTTTTATAAAAATAGCTTCCATTTCACTTGAAAAACTCATATTTCTATCCTTTCCATATACATTAATAAATATAAAATTTACAATATCCTTATTTACCTTTTTTTCAACATAAATAACCAACAACTATTGCACATTTTTTACTATTAAGATATCGATGTCTATCTTCATATCCCTCTTCAATATGTAAATTTCTTCACTTAAGTTTTCTTCTTTATTTTCCAAATCAAATAGCCGCTCACGTAATACTAAAAGTTCTTTAGAACTTTGTTTCACTTCTAGAAATTGCTGCTCATACCTTTTTATTGTTCTCTTTAACGCTTCATTCTCTTCTCTTAATAATTTGTTTTATTCTTCTATAATCTGTTGTTTAGCCTGAGTTTCCGCCTTCTTTGTCGCAAGTTGTACCGTCCCTGAAGTAATAGTTCACTCTTAAACTAGATGACTCTCCATAACATTCAATTAATAATATATAAATTGATATAAAAATTTTCACCATCAGAAAGTATCACATATTCATGAAATTGGTTCAGAGACTTTAACTAAGCGTCAATAACCTCAAGGTACACAAATTACCAATTATTCAAAATTAATCTTTTAAATAAAATTCTTTAACCTCTTTTATTCCTTCATTTAGAAACCATTCTGAATTCAATAAAGCTTCATATACCTTAGCTTCTAATGAATTAAGATTATAATATTCTGCTGAAGCCTTATCATCATTTAAGGCTACAATCATCGATTCAATTCCCCCAGATTTATATATTCCTACAATTTTTTTCGCTCTAACCCTAAAATATCTTCCTGCTTTTGTGGCATATAATTTCCCTAATGATAGGGCATCGAATTGTTCAAGTAACCTTTCTTTTAGAATAGCACTTTCCAAATCTGCTTTCACATTAAATTCAAAGGTAAGTGGCCATACTTTATCAACCAATTTACACTCTACCCACCTTATTTGTGTTAAGTCGTCACAATATGCATTAATAAACATTTTATTTTCTTCTAGTTTTCTTAAATCCTTTTTCCTAGTATTACACTCATAACATGACGGTAATAAATTCAAGGGAGTTATAGCGTATTCAATAAAATGAGCTTTAGGTAAATAGTGATCAACTGTACTCACATCTCCATACATACAGTACGGACATATTGCATCATCAGCAAGAAGAAGTATATGTTCATAGATATCTCGGCCTTTTTTATCCGAACCTTTAGACTCCACAATATAATTTTCATAAGCTTTTTTCATAGCAGTTGAATCAACATAACTCATAAATTGATACAATGCATTACTCTCATCAACTACTTGTAATGCTTCTTCAAGGCTAATTTGATTGAGAGTATTTTTTATATCTGAAAGTCCCATACTTATAATATTTTCAAATAAAGACTCCAATCCATATTCTCTTAATTTTTCAATTAAATCTCTTTTTGCAATACCATCCGCAAAATTCAAGAAATGCCCCAATTTAACATTTTTCGGAATTCCAATGTTTTTATTTTCTTCTACAGTAAATAAATTATTTCCTTCTTCAGAAAACATTAGATTTTTATATTCCTCTTCTTTATTTAAAAGAAAAGGTTTTATTGCTCTCAATCTTCCAAGTAGAAAATTAGACGCTATTCCTTGCCGATCTTCTAAAATTTCATCAAAAAAATCAGTTAATTGATAGTCAGGTAATTGTAGCCTATACATTTTTAGGATCATCCTCTAATTCATTAATATATGTTCTAACAATAGATTTAGCCTCAATACTTAATTCATTATTAAATACTTTTAAAACCTCATGATAATCCTGATGCTTTTCCACTTCTTCCTTTAATAGTCTATGGAATCCTGAATTTTTAACTTCTAAGC
>NZ_JBFTMA010000506.1:0-5161 GCF_056396725.1 Bacillus sp. 05T31 | reverse complement strand
CAATATGAATGATTTTGCAAATACAAAAAAGCATCTTGATAGAATATTGATTTCTAGTGAGCTTTTACTAAAGAGGGTCCAGAAATTATATTCAGAATCTGGTTTTGAAATTGGGGTGTCTTTAGATAATGGAGAAACATTAAAGAACGGTGATATTTTATATGAAGATGAACATCGTATTGTATATATTGAAGTGTTACCAGAAGAGGTAATTGTAATTACTCCAACGTCAATAAAAGAAATGGGAATTATTGCGCATAACTTAGGAAATAGACATTTGCCAGCACAATTCGATGAAGGGTGTATGATTTTGGCGAACGACTACTTAGTAGAAGATTTACTCAAAAAGGAAGGTGTTCCTTATCAAAAAGAAAATAGAGTATTACCCAAACCGTTCAAGCATGCTTCACACAAACATATTTAACCTACTTAACCTACTCCAAATTAGTGATTCGAACTTCCCAACAGGAAGTTTTAGTCACTCTTTTGGATTAGAAACATTTATTCAAGAGGGACAAGTTACAAATAAAGGMGAATTTTTCAAATGGATTAATCGATATGTAAAAGTGCAATTAACACACACGGACGGCTTAATTTGCAAATATACTTACGAAGCCACTAAGAATAATGATGGAAAACAAATTACATTTTTAGATGATTTAATAACAGCACAAACATTGCCTTTTGAATGTAGAAGAGCAAATAGAATGATTAGTAAAAGTACTTCTAAACTATTGTGTGAACTGTTCTCATTTGCAAATTTAAATATATACAAAGAAGATGTTATGGGTAATAAATTACAAGGTCATCCGAGTATCGTATACGGAATATTAGGGGCGGAATTGAAAATGACAATAGAAGAAACGC
The DNA here is from genome assembly GCF_056396725.1 of Bacillus sp. 05T31. Classification (NCBI taxonomy): domain Bacteria; kingdom Bacillati; phylum Bacillota; class Bacilli; order Caryophanales; family Bacillaceae; genus Bacillus; species Bacillus sp. 05T31. The sequence continues at coordinate 4,294 of NZ_JBFTMA010000506.1, read as the reverse complement.
TCTTAGTTTTCTTATATTCAAGTGTTGGAAGCATAATTCAAAATGGTGTGAGAGCCATTCCTCTTGGACAAACAGATGGTCAAAAACTATTACAAGAATGCCATGAATTGATCTGTGAATCTATTGATAAAATTCAAATACTTTCATTAGAGAATTTTGGATTGAATGATCCTGAATTCGAAATAAATCAAATGCAACATGAAGATGTAAATGTAAGAGTCTTCATGTCATAGGGAGGAAAAATAAAATGATAAAACCTATTAAAATTGGTATTGGTGGCCCCGTAGGTGCTGGGAAAACAATGTTAGTTGAAAAGTTAACAAAATATTTAAATACAGATTATGAAATTGCAGCAATTACAAACGATATTTATACGAAAGAAGATGCAAAGATTTTATTGAAAACGGGTGTTTTACCAGAAGATAGAATTATTGGTGTAGAGACAGGAGGGTGTCCACATACAGCAATTCGAGAGGATGCTTCTATGAATTTTGAAGCAATTGAAGAGCTCATGATTAGACATAGTAATTTAGATATTATTTTTATTGAAAGTGGGGGTGATAATTTAGCTGCCACATTTAGTCCAGAGCTAGTGGATTTTTCAATTTATATTATTGATGTAGCACAAGGAGAAAAGATTCCTCGTAAAGGTGGACAAGGAATGATCAAATCTGATGTATTTGTGATTAATAAAACGGATTTGGCACCTTATGTAGGGGCTGATCTTGGAGTTATGGAGCAGGATACGAAAAATTACCGACATAATAAACCATATTTTTTTACAAATTTGAAGGATGAGGAAGGCTTACAGGGATTAATAAATTGGATGCGACAAAACATCATGTTAGAAGGATTGAAGAAATGAAAGCCCCTACAGGTGTCTTAAACATTGATGTGATGGAAAAGAGACATAAAACGGTACCTATTAAGGTTTATCATAAAGATGCCTTAAAAGTAACGCAGCCAATATATTTGGACGATTATGGTAGAGCATATTACTATATCATGAATTCTGGTGGAGGTTATTTAAAAGGAGACTTCTATTCTATAAATATAAATGTTCATGAAGATGCGAAAACATATATAACAAGCCAATCAGCAACGAAAGTTTACAAGACTCCAAATAGTTATGCTTTGCAAGAATTGAATGTTTATATTGGTGAAAATGCTGTTATGGAGTATTTACCAGATCCGTTGATTATGTACAAGGATGCAGCATATAAGCAAAAARYAAATATATATATGCAAAATAATTCTACATTGATTTTATGCGATTCAGTTACGCCTGGTTGGTCTCCAAATATGGAGAAGTTCACATACCAGTATTTTGATTCGCTAACAAAARTATATATGGAAAACAAACTTGTAGTTTACGATCATCTATTGTTAAACCCTTTCAAAGAGTCGYTAGATCAAATGGGAATATTAAATCAATATTCCCATTATGGTACTTTCATGGTTATTAATGAGAACATTACAAATGATTTAATTGCAGCATTGAAAACTTCGCTTTCTAACACTAACAATATGAAGATTGGAATATCTTCTATGCCATGTAAAGGCTTTGTCATACGCATACTTAGTCATAATACAGAGGATATGGAGTCTATATTTTTTCAGTGTCATCGTTTTGTTAGAGAGAATTGTCTGCATGAAGAATTAACATCCTATCGAAAATATTAAGTAGGAGAAGGGGATACTATGACTAATGTGGGATTATTATTTGTCGGTGCAGTTCTATTCATGAATGCACTAGCAGCTTTTAAACTCATTGATAGCAAAAGTGTAGGGTACTTCAATTTATTTGTAGGGGCATTACAAACTTTGACACCACTATATTTATTATTTACAGGAAGTCAATCTAATGAGTGGACTATCCTATCTAATGGAACTATTTTTTTATTTGGTTTTACTTATTTATATGTTGGCCTTACGAATATATTAGAACTTGATTCTTCAGGTGTAGGTTACTATTCTCTTTGGGTTGCTATTATTGCAACGGTTATGGGAATAGCGAATCAATTACATGAGAGTGGGGCAATAGCATAATTGGAATGGCTATTATTGCATATTCTTTAGGATTGCGTCATGCGTTTGATAGTGATCATATTGTCGCAATTGATAATACTGTTCGGAAATTAATTGAAAAAGGTAAAAACTCACAGGGGGTGGGGTTTTACTTCTCATTAGGACACTCTACTGTAGTATTTGTGATGATCGTATTAATTGCTTTAATTGGAAAAACAGCAAAACATGGAATGGAGAGTTTTTCTACTATAGGCGGTATTATCGGTACAATTGTTTCTAGTACATTTCTTATTATTATTGGGCTTACCAATCTGTTGTACCTTATTAAAGTGTTACGAAGCCAAGAGGATAAGCAACCAGAAAACTTAGGATTTATATATCGTTTCACGCAGCGCTTATTTAGGTTTATTGATAGTCAAAAGCAATTGTATATGATCGGTTTTTTATTTGGGCTTGGTTTTGATACAGCAAGTGAAATCGGATTAATTGCTCTTTCTACAGTAACTGCAACAAGTCAATCTATCCCGCTTGTAAGTATATTTGCTTTTCCCATTTTGTTTGCTGCAGGAATGTCGTTGATGGATACATTAGATAGTACATTCATGAATACGAATTATAAGTGGGCAATGGAAAATAGTCGAATTAGAAATTCATATAACGTATTAATTACCTCAATATCTGTTATAAYGGCTTTTTTAATAGGGGGTTATCAACTATTATCTTTACTTATTGAAAGCTATAATTTACAGGGACCGTTTTGGAATCTCATTCAGGTAGTTAATTTTGATTATTTGGGTATATGTCTTGTTGTATTCTTTATTATTTCTCTTATTGTTTTCGCTGTATGGAATAGAAATGCATTTAAAGAACCACTTACAAAGAGTATAGAGAAATAAAAATATACCGTATGATATTTGGTTAATTATGTATATAAGCTGAACTAAAAAACACGTCAGATGAAAATGCATCTAACGTGTTTTTTATTATTTATGTTCCTTATATTCATGTACTTTTTCTTTTACATTACCGACAGTATCTTTAGCAGTGCCTTTCACCTTATCCCATTTTCCCTCGGCTTGTAATTTTTTATTGTCAGTTACTTTCCCGACAACTTCCTTTACTTCACCCTTTACCTTATCAATGGCACCTTCTACTTTTTCTTTTAAACCATGATCATGTTTAGTCATACATTTCTCCTCCTTGTAGTTTGAGTAGAATTCTCTTTTCATATTGCAAGTTGAATGATGTATCTAGTAATAGCGTAACAAATTTAGTTTGAATATTCAAATGAGTAACAGGATAGAAAGTTAATTATATGTCTTTCGCAGTCCATATTGATTTTGTATAAGCAATTTTCATATGGGCACGTTCCATATTATTTTGACTGCCGCTACCGAATCTTGCTTGTCCAACTATTAAATTACAATTGGATTCAAGAGCGGTCTCAATTCGTTTTTGAATTAATACGGTATGACAACCTTTACGTTGAAATTCTGGCAAAGTAGCAGAAGCAGCTAATGAAGCAACACCTTTGTTTATATAAAGTACCCCTATACTAGCAGGAGTGTTTTGAACTTCGGCTATGAAAAAATGCCATCCTGGTTTATTGTAAAGAATTTCATTATTTTGACGAACACCATTTTTTGTAAAGGACGGCATATTAAATCCGCGTATATAAATATCTGCAAAAGTATGAAACTCATTTTCTTTCAGTTTGCGTACTGAAATGTTAGAAGGGGGAAGCGGAAAATCTTGTCCCGGTATGCTATATAAAGCGGTATGGAAGCTCGATTGGTAAAACCCTTGTTGAGATAAGTATTGAAATAGTTCAGTTGTACCTTGAGCCGGTGTAATTTCAAAACGGCAAGGGATTTGTAGTGATTGATAATAAGCGATGATTTCATCTATCTCATCTGTATTTGTAAATGTAATGCCTTTTACCGTATTAAAAGCAGGACCAGCAATTATTTTTGATGAAAAGGCAGTGGCACTCCCGAACTTTTTCATTTGTACTTGCATTGGATTTCCGCTTATTTCTTGTAGTGCCTCTAATCTAGAAGAAAGCATGTGTATTTCTGCGTTCTCGATTTCTTGTGCTGTATTGACTGTCATAATTGTACTCATACGATTCCTCCGTCAATTAATATAGTTCATAGTACATATACGATTTTTCTTCTGAGATTCCTGTTGAAATGTAAGAGAATAAGAGGTTTTTTGGAAGGGAAATGGAAGCGAACTGTCGAAGGGAGTGGAAACAGATTAAAGG
>NZ_JBFTMA010000505.1:0-4824 GCF_056396725.1 Bacillus sp. 05T31 | reverse complement strand
GGCAGACGCACAGGACTTAAAATCCTGCGGTGGGTGACCACCGTGCGGGTTCGACCCCCGCCCTCGGCACCATATGCGCCCGTAGCTCAATTGGATAGAGCGTTTGACTACGGATCAAGAGGTTAGGGGTTCGACTCCTCTCGGGCGCGCTTTTATTAACGGGAAGTGGCTCAGCTTGGTAGAGCACCTGGTTTGGGACCAGGGGGTCGCAGGTTCAAATCCTGTCTTCCCGATTTTCCCAAAAACATGGGGCCTTAGCTCAGCTGGGAGAGCGCCTGCCTTGCACGCAGGAGGTCAGCGGTTCGATCCCGCTAGGCTCCACTTTATTTTTTATATGTCGGAGGTATACCCAAGTTCGGCTGAAGGGATCGGTCTTGAAAACCGACAGGCGGCGAGAGTCGCGCGGGGGTTCGAATCCCTCTACCTCCTCCATTTTTTAAAAAAGTGGTTTAGTTACATATAAAAATGAATAAGATATTAATTTTTCCTTCATGGAGGTATACCCAAGTTCGGCTGAAGGGATCGGTCTTGAAAACCGACAGGCGGCGAGAGTCGCGCGGGGGTTCGAATCCCTCTACCTCCTCCATTTATTTTTAAAACATAATATCRTCGCGGGGTGGAGCAGTACGGTAGCTCGTCGGGCTCATAATCCGAAGGTCGCAGGTTCAAATCCTGTCCCCGCAACCAATGGTCCCGTGGTGTAGTGGTTAACATGCCTGCCTGTCACGCAGGAGATCGCCGGTTCGACCCCGGTCGGGACCGCCATTTTATGTTGGCTCGGTAGCTCAGTCGGTAGAGCAGAGGACTGAAAATCCTCGTGTCGGCGGTTCGATTCCGTCCCGAGCCACCATTTTTTTTGTTTTTTTTTATGCCGGCTTAGCTCAATTGGTAGAGCAACTGACTTGTAATCAGTAGGTTGGGGGTTCAAGTCCTCTAGCCGGCATCATTTAGGGGCATAGTTTAAAGGTAGAACTGAGGTCTCCAAAACCTCCAGTGTGGGTTCAATTCCTACTGCCCCTGTAAAGTATGGGCCTATAGCTCAGCTGGTTAGAGCGCACGCCTGATAAGCGTGAGGTCGATGGTTCGAGTCCATTTAGGCCCACCATATATTCCGCAGTAGCTCAGTGGTAGAGCTATCGGCTGTTAACCGATCGGTCGTAGGTTCGAGTCCTACCTGCGGAGCCATGGCCCGTTGGTCAAGTGGTTAAGACACCGCCCTTTCACGGCGGTAACACGGGTTCGAATCCCGTACGGGTCATAAAAAAAGAGTCAGCATATTGCTGACTCTTTTTTATTATGTATAAGCCTCTTTTTATCACCTTATTTTCCTGAAATAAATAAAGGGATTTAGGAAAAGCTATGGTATGTATTAAAAGGAGGAGATAAAAAATGACGCAAGTTAGAGAACTTATGAGTACTCATATCGTACATTGTACACCATTAGACAATGTATATGAGGCAGCTGTAAAAATGAAGGAAGAATCGGTTGGATTGATTCCTGTTATTGAAAATAAACAAGTTGTTGGGCTTGTTACATATATTAGCGTGATGTATCCGAGACATTATATAATAAGTATAGAGTCAATATTTTTGAAATTTTTTTTAAATTTGTCATTCCTAATTTTTAATAAGAGAAAAAGTGATATACTGAGAGATATAAGTATTATGATAAATTTTGAATATAACAATATGTATTGTTAATGATGTAATAATGAATTAATATTTCCTACGTAGATAAGGTTCAACTAATAATTATTGGGGGGGTGTCCATCCCCCAATAATTATTAGTTGAACCAATCGGGCTTTTATGGGCAGTTTTATCGCCCACCTAACTTCCTCGCATTCGCAGAATTTTGAGGTGGGAGTCTTACTGCCCGCAAATAGCGGGATAAAAAGGAAAGGGGAATTATATGAGGGCTGTACAGGGCGATCCAAATTGGAATTTGGTTACAGATACATATATAGAACCAAATAATTTCGCTGAGTTATTTTCTTTGCTTGTACCTTGTCATCCAAAAGGTGAAAGGAAAGAGCGAACTATATTAGTATGGAAAGAAAAAGAATTTTATAAAGAAGAAAATTTAGCGGCATTTATCGTATATGGCATGAATAAAGTAAAGAATTTACCGCAGTTTCATAAAGATGAAATTCCAACTCTAGTACGTATTCTTCGGTTATGTCAAGAGATTGGTTGGTATGAAGAGGCAAATGCTTTTATGATAACCCAAGGGCTAGATGAATTTGTCAAAACTTCATTGGAGTATGAAACATGGGATCTTTTGACGAAAGCAGTTGCTTTAAACTATTTAATTATTAAATATCGTATTGGTGAATTAACAGCTGAGGATGTAGAAATTTGGGAGCGAGTTAAATTTAATGAGAAATGTATAACAGATTGCAAACATCTATTATCTCATAAAGAAGTATTGGAATTTACATTCTTTTATATGTGTAAGCGAGCTAAGCTACTGTCAAAAGAGCAATTAAATAGTGATATGATGAGTCTGGCAATGTATTGTAATACTTTTGTGTATGATTTATATACACATGACTTATTACGAAAGTATCGTAAGTGTACAGACTTCCTATCATATTATGGACCTAGTCAAGCAGTTTTAGCTTGTCAAAGAGCTGTACTTTCACAAATTTCCGATCGATTAGACCCTTTAAAGACAACTCATGTAGATGATTATTTATATGTGATGAAAGAAATGATGGAGCATATGACGATAGGGGTAATGGATCGGTATGGTCATTTTATTGGAAAGCTACTATCATATGTACCATTTTTCGAAATGATCCAAGTTCCACAGCATGCATATTATTGTGAAGAATTACTGTATATTTGTAAGGGAATTGAATACAAAGAAGAAATACTACGCAATTATATATTTATACAATTACATGATTGTTTACCATCATTCTTTAAACTATTTCTTAAAAATAAGCGTTATGCAACGATTCATGATATTCTTTTCTATTGGTGCGACGATGAACAAAGAATGAGCTTAGAGAAAAAATATAATCTTAGTTTCATTTATGAAAAATATGCTTGTGGATAAACCATATTTTACATATTAAAAATTAATATAAATTAAAAAGGATCTCAAGTTTATGTGAGATCCTTTTTTTGTTAGTAAAGCAAGGAGAAAGTAACTAAGATAAGAAATAACATTCCATAAAGGAGAAATTGTGCAGTATAACTTCCTTGTATACCAAAAAAAGTATTCATTTTTTCATATAAATTCAATATATATTTCATTGGATTATCTTTGAAAGATTGGTACACAGTGTCTCCTCTTTCTAAGCTTCTTGTTCATGTTTTTGGTTATTAGGAACATGAACGTATCTAGCTATGAATAATAAAACACCTATAAAGAATACAGGAAGTACGGTAGATAAATAAAAACCATTACTAATTATATTTGTTATAAGAGCACTTAAAAGAAAAATTACATTATAAATATGGGCAATTTTTTGTTTTAGCCGCATTTGTAATGCTTCCATAATGATTTCTAAAGCAACAAAAGCAATAATAATAGATAAAAATACAGTGTTCGTATTATAAATGATTAAACAACAGATTAAACCTAAAAAGGCCAGGTATTCAATAAAGAGAGGTATATTGCGTGGCATATAATTTACCTAACTAAATATGGCAGTGGGTTTACTGCATTTGTTTTTTCAAAATTCCATTCCCCATTATGTAATTCAAAATGGAGATGTTGCCCGTATGAATGACCTGTGTTTCCCATATGACCTACTAATTGTCCAGTTTGTACTTGATCACCAGCTTGTACAGTGCGATCCTTCATATGAGCATAAACTGTTGTATATAATTTCCCATTTATTTGATGGGCGATGAACACGACATTGCCGTAGCTAGCCGAATAATAAGATTTCACAACCTTACCTGCAGCAGCAGCTTGAATAGAGACATTTCCTTGTGCTGCTATATCTATACCATAATGCATTTGCTCCCAGCGCATATCAAAAGTGGAGCTGATTTTCCCTTGAGTAGGGAATTTGAAAACTGCTGGAATTGATGCAGGTGGAGCTGTTTTAGCGTGTGCTTGATTTTGATTTTGCACTACATAGTGTTTTGCTACATATCCGTATCCTGTGCCAAAACGAATTTTATACCAAGTACCTACCGTTTCTACTACTTGTACTTGTGTACCATTTTGTAATGAGCCAAGTAGAGTGCCACTTGTGCTAGCATTGCTACGTACATTTAATTTTGGTGTTGCAACAGTATACGAAGGAGAACCTTGTACTGTTACACCTTTTACTAGAGGTGTGGATCCATTAGATACAAATGTTTTTTGTACGTAACCAATTTGACCGTTATGTAATATTTTGTACCAATCTCCTTGTTCACCTTGAATGGTAATGAATTGACCATTTGGTAATATATCTAGAATAGAAGACTCTGTATTAGGTTCAGAACGAACGTTTAATGCGTTTGCATTTACGATATATTGAGACTTTGGTTGAACATTTTTTTTGAATAGAATTGCATCTTTTTTCATATAGCCTGTTTTGTTGTTAACAGATACTTTATACCAATCTTGAACTGTTTCAAGAATAGTAACCGGGCTATTAAATCGAATGGTATCAATTATTGCACTGTCTGTATGGCTATTTTGATGTAGTGCAACGTTGTCAATTTTTACATATCCAGTTTTTACTGTAGATGGTTGCTTAGCAGCCGCTGTTTGTATATCGGATTCTCCCATAGAAGGAAGTAAAGAAGCAATTGCGATAGTAGTTGCTGTTAAAGCTGTGGCTTTCATATTCATGTAATAAAGACCTCCTCTAGTT
>NZ_JBFTMA010000504.1:0-3294 GCF_056396725.1 Bacillus sp. 05T31 | reverse complement strand
CCTTCACCTTGTCTTACTAAATCTCTCGCTTTTCGAATATCTCCGCTAGATTCTTTAATATGTGTAACATTTTCACACTCTTTTCCAATACGGAGCATTAACTCTGTGCTCATATCAACACCAGAAGTAAATGGGTTATTGTATAGCATAATTGGTATATTTACAGCGTTTGAGATTTCTTTAAAATGAAAATAAATCTCCTCTTCCTTCGGTTTACAATAGTAAGAGTTTATAATTAATGCGCAATCCGCTCCGTGCGCTTCTGCATGTTTCGTATAYTCAATCGTTTCTTTCGTCGTCTCTGCAGCAGTTCCAACAATGACAGGAATACGGCTATCAACTTCTTTTAATACTGTTTCTACCATGTTAAATCGTTCTTCTTTTGATAAACTAACAAATTCCCCTGTACTTCCATTAATAATAATTCCAGCTACCTTTTGCTCAATAAAGTAGTTTACGTTTTGTTTTACGCCTTTCCAATCAATCTCTTGAAAYTCATCCATYGGTGTTATTAATACTGGAAATGCCCCTTTAATWTTTTGCATCTTTATCTCTCCCTTTAACATATTATTTTAATAAGAAACCTGTTGGAAACGGATCGGTAGGATCTAATATAAATGTTTGCATACCTGTAATAAACCCTCTACTTTCAAATCGAAAAATGTATCCGAGTTCTTCTTTTTTCACTTTTTCTACTGTTATAAAGCTATTAAAAATACTTTCATTTTTAAAAGGTTTATCCGCTATATAATCATTTTTAAATAATGTATGAACATAAGACACAATAGTAGAAACAAAACCTGGTGAACGTACTATAAAGTTATCTTCATGAAATGTAATCGACTTTATATGGTTCTTTTCTTTTTGCATAGAATCTACTAAAATAAGTCTTTTTATTAATGACTGTTTTTGTATAGTTTGAAGTGTAGCTTCACCCCATTTTTTTAATTTAGAGATGTTTTCAATACTGATTTCTGGCGAATACGTATCTTTTTCTACAACTGCATATACTTTATCTGCCTGTATGAGAGAGTAACTTATATTACCAATCTTTAAATTTTTCTCAATCATATAACATAGTTTGCTTTCAAACGAAACAGATACAACTTCATCATTCTCTACATATGCATYSACTGAAAATATTCCAGATAGCGTTTCGATTTTGTATTGATTAGACTCTCTCTTTTTTAAATACCCGCTTTCTAGYAACATCGTTATTACTGCGACAATGCCTCCGTAATGAAGAGGAATGGATCCTTCATGATTAAAAAACAATACAGCTGCATCCACTTCATTATGAATAGAAGGAACGACAATACATCCATTTAAACCGATGAAACCACGTGGTTCATTTAATAAAAGTTTCATTTCTTCTGCTAATTCGCCTGAAAATTGTTCATTTAATTGCTCCAAACTGTAATAGTATTTRCATGGTACGTCTTTCATTACACGAAAYGCCTCGCCATTTACGTGTACWTCTACTGCTGTATACATTTTTTGAATGTTCATTTTACATCCTCCGTTTCATGTTCCATCGGCGGAATTAGCAAAAAGCCTTCTTTAAGTGGATCCTTTTCATTGTAAAAAAATCTATGCATACCCATAAGCCAAGCTGATCCCGTAATTTTCGTTACTACAGCTTCAATATTTTCTACATATGTTGTATTCATAACAAACCCTTTAAATAAAGAACCTACAATACTCTCATGAACAAATTCTTCATCGATATCAATTTTTTTATGAGCATATAATACAGCTAACTTCGCTGATGTTCCTGTGCCGCATGGAGATCGATCAATTCCTCCTGGCGGAACAACAACTGTATTTTTCACATGCGCACTTTTATGAGTAGGATCTGTATAAAATTCAACATGTGTTAATCCTCTTATAAACGAATACTCTGGATGAATGATTTCAAACTTCTCATTAATTGTATTTCTAATATGAATCGCCTTATCAATGATTGTAGATGCGTTTTCTGGTACTAACTCTAAACCTACTGACTTCGCATCGATAATGGCATAAAAATTCCCTCCATACGCAATATCAGCCTCTACAGTTCCAATTTCTTCAACGTGTACAGAAATATTTTTCAGTAAAAAAGCTGGTATGTTACAGAAGGAGACTTCTTTCGCTTTCCCATCTTGAACAGAAATATCTACTTCAACTAAGCCAGCTGGTGTATCTAGCTTTAAAGAAGTAACCGGTTCAATTACTGGAATTAAACCTGATTCAACTAAAGCTGTACATACACCGATTGTATCGTGGCCACACATCGGCAAATATCCACCTGTCTCTATGTATATAACACCTATATCAGCTTCAGGATGACACGAATCTGTTAATAATGCCCCTGACATTACATCATGACCACGAGGTTCATTCATTAACAATTTCCGAATCCAGTCATACTCTCTTTTCATATGTAACATCTTCTCTACCATCGTCTCTCCAATTAACTTAGGAAGTCCGCTAATTAATGTCCTCGTTGGATTCCCGCCCGTATGTGTATCAATTGTCGTAAAGACTCTTTGTGACCTCATCCGTTTAACACCCTTTCTGTAAAACGACTCAAACGAAGTGGTTCAATAGGAATGATTGTTTCTTTTTCATTTAATAACTCTTCAATCACTTTCCCAGTAACTGCCGCAAGACTAATTCCATCACCTTCATGTCCTGCTGCAATAAAATAATTCGGAATATGTTCCACTCGTGAAATGATCGGCAAATGATCTTCTGTCCACGGGCGTAATCCAGCATATGAACGAATCACCATCATATCTGCCATTTTCGGATAAAAACGAATTGCTCTATTCGCAATACATTTAATAACCTCGTTATTTATCCTCGTATGAAAGCCTACAAACTCTCTACTACTACCAATTAAAAAATTTTGGCTTTCTGTCGGTTCAAATACAAGTGCCACCCCGTACTTTTCAGTTAAAGCATCCACTTTTCGTTTTCCACCAAACTTAGAAATCAAATAACCAAATTCCATTACTTTACGGCAGCCAACGTGCTGTTGCCTTGAAGCTACAATAATATGCCCTTTTCTCGGTTCGATTGGAATATTCACATCTAACATCTGCCCGATTTTAGGAGCCCACACACCGGCTGCGTTCACAACTTGCTTCGCAGTAAACGTTCCATTTGTCGTTTCTACAATAAAGGAGCCGTCTATATCTCTTTTCATTTCTTTAACTTCTGTATGATTAAAAGCTTTYGTACCAAATTTYTTCGAYTCTGCAAGAAGTGAAAAAGCAAGAAGATATGGATTTACAGTCGAATCAGTTG
>NZ_JBFTMA010000503.1:0-3300 GCF_056396725.1 Bacillus sp. 05T31 | reverse complement strand
ACCAAGTAACTGTATCATATTTAAAATATGAAAAATGGAGTAAAGGACAGTTAGTACAAACTGAACTACAACGTTTTGCAATGCGGTGGTATGGAATAGAAGAGTTTAAACTCCTTTTAGAAAGTATAGGTTTCACTGACATTACTTGCTCTGCTGACTATGTTTATGAAAAGCAACCGTCAAATGCAGAACAAATTTTTACTTTTGAAGCTGTACGAAAGGAATAATATAGGAATTATTCATGAAAATAAGGCAATCGACACAACATCGACTGCCTTATTTTCAATKTTAGGATATGTTTTATTTCATTGTTTATAGAGGAAAATCGGAGGAAAACAAATGAAATTCATCTTAATATTTGGCCCGCAAGCAGTCGGGAAAATGACAGTCGGACAAGAATTAGCGAAACTAACAGATTTGAAAATTTTTCATAATCACATGACCATTGATTTAGTAAGTCCATTTTTTGATTACAGTACAAAGGAAGCAAAAAGATTAGTAAGTTTGTTTCGTAATGAAATATTTGAAGAAGTGTCTAAAAGTGATTTATACGGAATGATTTTTACATATGTATGGGCATTTGACCTTCAATCGGATTGGGAGTACATAAACCATGTAGTAAGTATTTTTGAATCAAAAGGCGCAGCAGTATATTTTGTAGAACTCGAGGCAGAATTAGATGAAAGATTAGAGCGAAATAAAAGTCCGCATAGACTAGAGCATAAACCGAAAAAAAGAGACATTGAATGGTCTGAAAAAAATTTAAAAGAAACGATGAAAAAACATAGATTAAACTCACTTCATGGTGAAATTGAAAAAGAAGAGTATATAAAAATTAATAATACTCATTTGAGCGCTCAAGAAGTAGCTGTAATGATTAAAGAGAAATTTCGACTGTAAAACATTTTAATATTCTTATGTTTGCATTGTCCAAGCATCTTATTAACAGATATATATACTATTTATAATAAGGACGGTCACTAATTTATTGAAGAACCGTCATTTAAATAGAAATGATAATTTTGGAAGGAAGGTAAGAAGAATTTGGACAACGAACAGCCAGGGAGAATTGAAAATCAAGTATATTCTAATCGGGTATTAAGATCAGAATTTGATGCGAATTGGACAACTTGTATTTCGAAAAGTGGTTATGTAATATATACGGCTACAAGTGACGATGCGGAAGTAGTAGTTTTACTTTCTGATGGTTCAAGTAAATTATTAATCTTCGAAAAAGGCGGTAAAGTAGTAGTAGGTGGCGGTGGAACGAGTCATTACAGCAAACCGCATATTGCAAGAAATATTTAATGTAAAAAATGTTAATCGAGAAGATGCTGGTAGTCTTATAACCTTTAATTTATATATAAAAATACAAATCATAAAGTAAGTTTTTTTAGATTCTGGCGTTTTTTGTAACACAAATAAGATGAAAAAGATCTTTAACGTATAAAGGTCTTTTTTGTTTTATTCACAAATAAAATTAATGGAGGTGAGCTAATAATGAAAAATAGTGGAGTAACCTATGTTCTTTCGGGAATTCTCCTATTMGGCCTTACATATATAACTTCCGCAATTTACGCGGGTKCATTAGAAATTTGGGATAGASSAAGCGGRAAATTCTTTACTGCATTTTATGAAATCCAGGGTACAATTTTATCRGTAATTTCAATTTGTTTTATTATAGCAGGGATATACTGTATACATAAAAAAGTGTAGTGAAAAACAATCAGCCTTTCATGTACTATACATGAAAGGCTGATTGTTTTTATGTTTTGAAAGAGTCTTTTAGAAGAATTGTAGTTTTTAGATTGATAGTTAAAACTGTAACAGTTTATGTATAATTAATATCATTTTGTCAAATGAATGTCACATAAAAGTCTTATAGTGTATATAGAAAGTGAAACATATACAAAGCAGGAGATGAAATAATGAAAAAGGCACTACAATATATATTCATATTATTTACGTTAGTTACTTTAAGTTATGTAATTTATATTAACTATGAAAAGCAGAAAGAGATTAAAAATAATAAACAAGTAATTAGTGAAGTTGCAAAGAGGTATGGTATTCCAGAGTGGATACCATTATCTATTGCTGATCATGAAACAAAATTTGATCGAAAGGCGATAGGGGATAACGGAACATCTTTCGGATTATTCCAATTACATCGTGGTGGATTAGCACCAGCGCAATTATCGGAAGAGAGTTTAGTGGATTCGCGTATAAATACAACGATAGCAATTTCAAGTATGGTCAAATCGTATGAACGTGGTGTGAAAAAAGGACTGCAGGATTGGGAGTTGCTTAAATATGTTGCTAATACATCAGGGTGGCCAGGAAACTTAGGGGGAGAATGGACAGATAATAATACGAAATATAATAAAGGGCTAGAACAATCATATCAATTATATAAAAAAGAGAAGTAGATATAAAAAGGCATTTTCAATTTGGGGAAATGTCTTTTTTATGTTATAGTATAAAAGTGTTTGGGTGTTATGTTATTTCGATATATCTTCAAATTTGTTATGTAGTATTTTTATATTAAATAACTACTAAAATCATTTTTTTATATAAGGAGTAAGAAGTAGGGATATGAAAAATATAGATTTTATACTAGAAAGTGATGAAACATTAAAACCGTCAGAACGATTAGTACTATTATTATTAGAGAAGCATAGAATGTTATATACGAACGATCTATTAGCTCTTTCAAATTTATCATATAAAACATTAACAGATTCACTAACAGCACTCGTTTTAAAGTCTTATGTTTTAAAGGATACAGGTAAGGGAAGAAGGCAGAATTGTTATAGATTAGTATGATAAGAGTACTGCTATAGATTCTTGCTATATATGTATTTTTCAAATGTAAGGATAAATTCCATTTTTATTTTCAAATGATAAAAAACTATTGATTTAAGTAAATAGCCGGTTTTGATATGTAAAGAGTTCATGGCTGCTAAATATATAATTTCATTTCATTTTTATTAATGTTTATTAGTTGTAAGTGAAAATGATATTTTTTTAAACAATTATAAAAATGAAATTCAAAAACAATCTACTCATTAGAGTGGATTGTTTTTTTATTAGGATAGCGAATTATAAAAATAATATTATTATGTAAACTTAATTTTTTAGAAAGGAACATGTGATTATTAATGGAATTTATTAAGGGGTACTTAATATTTGTATACATGGAGGTTCATTATGGAACAAATCATATCAATATCACAAGCAGTCATAAGAGGGGAAAAAGAAAAGGTAGTAGAAATCATTAATACGGATCGAGGTGTTGTTAAC